>JAUXIK010000022.1 GCA_030620995.1 Candidatus Aegiribacteria sp. | reverse complement strand
GTAACTATCTATGAGTTGGGGGTCAGTCTCAGTTCCGGTCGAATCACCGAAAGAGTAGAGACAGGATTTATCGTAACCTCCATAGAGGAAACTCCCATCCGATTTTCTGGCAACTGAAGTACCTGCAGTAAGGTTGTTCTCGACAACATGTACTAACCAGATAACTTCTCCTTGATCATCTACCCTAGTAATACTTGTATACAGTGGGGGATCACTTGTGTATACAGCGTTTGATGGAAACGTGAATCCCGCATCCGGATTAGGACAGCCCTGTCCGGTGTAGTATGATGCCAGCTCATCGATTCTATCTCGCCCAAGAAATGCCCCTTTTTCCGAAAACCAGAGTATATGCGGAGCTCCGGTTCCGGAATCTGTGCCGTGTGCAAGGATGTTGATTCTGTTCTCCGAGAAGGTCGCCCTCAAGGCAAAGTTCGTGAAGTTGCCATTCCCCCAGGTCGCATCCCACAATGCATTTCCATCTGGATCTGTACACATGATATAAGCAGGACACATGACCATATATCCAACAGCATTACAAAAGCCGCACACTATGAGATTGCCATTGGGCATCTCAGATATGGAGTAGCCACCATTATTCCTGCTAGGGTAAACATCGTATACTCTGCTCCAGACTTCAGAACCATCCAAATTGATTCGAGCAGCGAATAATAGGTAATGGTCATTTCCAGGTATCTTACAGCGACCTGTTGCTGCAATCGTACCATCAACGAGTTCTTCTACCCAGAACATCTGCTGGAAGGTAAGTCTGGAGGAGCCCCAAGTCCATACAAGTTCTCCGATTTCGTTTACCTTGAACAGACAGGCGTCAGGAGCAAAGCCTGCAATATAGAAATCTCCCGCGCTAGATTGAATAACCTCTGAAAAGTATGAGAAGTCCCCTGGAAAGTACTCCTCAGACCAGAGGAGCACAGGTTGTGAAAGAACAGCTGAAACCACTAGCAAGGCAAGAGCTATCAGTCTCATGAATAACAATCCTCCATGTATTAATACGAAAAGAAACCGATTTCCGCAAATGAACTGTCACGAATTTTCACGTCACACATATGGCAGTTATTGGCTGGTCTTCACTCCAAAAACTATAACACCCGGATCACAATGCATTTTGATCAACAGCTTCTGCATTCATTTCTGCGCAACTTCCTTTCGGTAATTAGCTGCCTATCCCAGTAGTCACCTAACTCCTCAATCTCCCTGATGAGTTCTTCAGGAAGTTTCAGAAGATTGAGCATTTGCGTTACTCTTGCTCTGGACAATCCGAGTTTTCTGGCAAGATCAGCTCGACTCAATTCTTCCATCTCCATCAGCAGGGACATTTCTCTGGCAAGTATGATTGGATTGCGGAAAGTTTTCTTCGGTTTGCGTTTTATTTGATTAGAACTAGTTGTATCATACCAAATAATGGTTCGCCGGGAGACACTATTGAGGTTCCAATGCCACCCACCATTAAAACGACATGGGCTCTACCCCACCGATGGGGGCACTTTCCAATATCAGGCGCATAAGGCTCAGTAGAATTTCATTAATAAATGAATCTCAAGGGACAGCTTCTTTGAATTATATCCGGCACTTGTATAAATATATGTATGCTCTATGCTTTTGCGGGTTCAATCTTTTCGGGTTTACCAGTTCGTATTTCCTCAAACTGGTTAATCAGGATATCACCTTCAGGAAAACTTGCGATGATTTTAAGATTTGCTCCCATTGCATTCAGAATTTCGCGCAGAGTGCTTATGAACATATCTGACTGATGTTCCATTTTTGAAATAGAAGCCTGTTTCTTTTTCAGAGTTTCAGCAAGCTGCGTTTGGGTCAGTGCTAAAGCCTTCCTGAGCTCGCTCAATTCCATTTCATATAGAAGCTCAAGGGTTCGTTCTCTAACCCTTGTCTGTCTTTCTGGAGACATCTTGTCTACAAGGTTCTTGAAAGGCTTTGACATTATTATTTCCCCTTCTCTATTGCACGCAAATGATCGGAATAGATCCTATCTGCCTTTGGAACGAACTCTTCATACCATCTATCAGTACCGGTTTTACTGCCTCCTATTAAGAGAATTGCATTTCTTCTCGGATCAAATGCATAAAGTATCCGATAGGGATCTCCAGCATGTTGGATTTTCAACTCTCTCATATGGTTAAACTCCGAATTCTTTATCCCTGAGCTGTAAGGGAATCAAAGTCCAGTACCTCTTTCTTCCAGCAAACCCACAATAACTGCGATAGATTCCTGCTCATCGCAATCAAGGTCATTCTACCAATACTCAAATTCAGAAGTGTATTCAACTCCAAATGCCATATTATCACCTTAAAGATATATAGCTTCTAAGCTATATTTCGTCAATCCCCCTGCAATCCCTGAATTAACATTAATCTCATAATCTGATCCACCCTGGTTCTATAGCCAGATACAGACTTAATTATATTACAACACCTTGTATCTTCCTCATTAAGATGTTCATGCGTATTTATCAAATATCCAATCTTCGTAATTGTCTTTCAGTAATCAGCCATATATCCCAGTAATCACCCATAGCCAGGACCCTTTCGTTCTCCCGCTTCGGAAGCTTCAGCAATGATAGCCATTGATTGACAAGAGCCCATGATAATCCATGCTTCCGGGCCAGCTCAACCTGCGAAAATCCATCCTCATCTCCTCTGCCAGTTCCTGCGGGAAGATGATGGAATTCCGGTATGTCTTGCGGGGTTTTGGGTCATGCGGTCTTGAAGAAATAGTAAATGGTTTTCCGCATACATTTTACAAGAGATGCGCGGTTCGCCGAATTCCCTCTATCTGGTTCGATCCGTTCCTGTCATTATTTTTGGTTGAGAGATACCCGTGCTTCACTGATGGACCTGTGCATCTTCCGGTATCTCATGAATCCAAATATCCCCAAGGCGATCCCAAAAGGGATGCATACCATACCGATATACGGGAGTATGCCATCCCTGAATAAGTGGAGAAAGGTTATCCCAACTATGACAAGGGTCATTGAGCTTCTAAAATACGCCAGGACAGTTCGCTCGTTTGCCAGGATGGTTCGGTCAATAGCGAGTTCATCTCGCAGTATGAGTTCCTCATGTTGAAAACGCTCATAGGGATTTTCTATCACGCATCTTCCTTTCTGTCAGCATTTATCTATTCTTAACCCATAGTACAAATGTCCGGCTTCGATTCCATCAAATTCTGCTGCTCATGGCTATCGCCTGATTGCAAATGTCGACCATCGTTTCGATATCATCGAATGTGGCAATTCGTATATTCATTATTGCACTGTCAACGAAGTGGTTTGACCTAAAAGGGGGTAAAAGCCCCTTTTCTTATTCAGCTTCCACCAGGCTGTCTATTACTTCGGTTAGTGTTAAACCAAGATCAGAGCTGGATCCCACTTGAGCGAAAGCGATATTCCCTTCCTGATCTATTACATAGAGCGTCGGAATTCCGGATACTTTGTAATCAAAAGCGACAGCATCGCCTTCGAGAAGAAGGCCGTATGTGTAGGCGTTCTCCAGCATGAAAGCAGCAGCATCACCGGATTCCCACACATTAACTCCATAAATCATTACAGGCTGATCCGCGTATTTCTCATGAAGGGACTGAATCTCCGGCATCACAACCTTGCATGGGGCGCACCAGGTTGCCCAGAAATCAATAACCACAACATTTCCTCTTAAGGCTTCGAGTGAAACCATATTGCCATCGCTATCGGAGAGGTTCCATTCAGGGGCTTGTGTTCCGGTCAGCAGGAAAGCGCTGTAAATCTCTGCATCAATTCCCGCAGGCGGAACAAGAATGAACATTGAATCGGGAAGATCCGGAGCAGTTTCGAGGTTATAGACTTCGAGCACGATAGAAGCCGGGCTTCCATCCTGACCGGATGTCATCCTCTCAACACGTCTTGGAAGATGATCAGCAATGCTCAGAGACCATTTTGCCTGCTGTCCACCTGAATATGTAACCAGATACGTATTGCAGGCTTCAGAACCGATAGAATCTTCACTTTCAAATACAACGGATTGTGACGCAATCTCATCGGTGAATGGATCGCTGAGGAAGTACTCGTACATTATAGCGTAATTTGCATGTCGAAGCAGATCTCCTCCACCCTCTTCCAGGGAACCCTTCCGGAAGACACCGTCCAGCTTATCATGGAAATACGCTGAATCAGCTCCGGATGCAAGGGTAAGAGACAGTTCTATTTCATCCTCAATATCAGGTGTAGTATCCAGGCCGATTTCAGCAAACAGGAGCATTTCTCCTTCTTCAACCAAATATCTTCCTGAGATATTCCCAACCATCGCCGGACTATCAGCATATACGCCGGTACCGTAGACTCTGAAAGTATAAGAACAGGCTTCAAGCGCTTCTGACGCACTGTCAGCAAGGATGAAATCCTGATTTTCAAGTGCTGCATCGACGTCTTGAGCCCCTGAAGGCTGTTCAGTTTCAGTCTCTCCGCACGAACTGACGGTCAGCAGCAGGGACATGAGCAAAACGAGCAGTGCAATCATTTTCCAGAGTGACATTTTCTCTCCTTCACTTTTCATTCCCATAAGGATCCCAGAAAGGCGTGTAGTCATCAGAAAAGTTCTTGGGCACAAATTCACCGGTTTTAGGAATCTGATAGTAATCACCAGAATAATCACCGTTCTGAATCATTTTAAGCACTTCAATGAGACGATCAACATCCTCCGTGTTACTGTAACATCCGAAACTCATTCTTACCATACCGGGCATTCTGGATTTATCCCCCTTTATGAACTGAGCCCGCCAGGTCGTTATCTCACTCTCATCGAGTTTGAGAATTGATACCACATAGGGATGAGCGCAGAAACAGCCGTTCCTAACACCTACTCCAGCTTCATAACCGGCAACTGCAGCAAGAAGTGCATGATCAGTACCCTCCAGATTGAAAGGTATCACACCCACTTTTTCATGTGCCTTTGCGGGGTCGGTTTCTCCATACACATGTACACCCGGCATGTCACCAAGCTTTTCAAGCGCATAAGCTGTGAGTTTTCTTTCATGTTCTGCGATTGTATCCAATCCCTTATCCATCAGGGTTCTCGCAGCGACAGCCATCGCAATCGCTCCCATTATGTTCGGACTGCCTGCTTCATCTCTGTCCGGCATTCCAGCCCAGTATACTTCGTCGGGAGTAACCATATCGACAGTCCCTCCCCCGCTGTAGTCAGGACCACTGTTAAGAAACTCCTGCTTGGGGCCGATAAGAGCTCCGGTTCCGTAGGGTGCATACATCTTGTGACCTGAAATTACAAGAAAATCCAGATGTTCCGGATCGTCATCGGATTTCATATCTATCCGCCTGTGCGGAGCAAGCTGGGCGGCATCAACCATTATTCTCGCTCCAGCTTCATGCGCTTTTTGTGCATAACGGTATATTGGTTGTATATAACCGGTTACGTTAGACGCACCTGTTACTGTCACAAGAGCTATTTTTCCGGCGTTCTCTCTGAGAAGCATATCAAAATGTTCTTCGTCAAGGCGTCCATCATCTGTTACTCTGACATGCAATGTCCTGAAGTGATCGCGCCATGGCAGATCATTCGAGTGATGTTCCATGCATGTGGATATAACTATTGAATCCTCCGGTATGTTTATCCTGTGCGAAAGCTTGTTGATGGCTTCTGTGGCATTCTTCACAAAAATGACTGTATTCAGTTCAGTATCCGCTCCAACGAAATCCGCAATTATCTCATGGGCACGATCATATGCGTCAGTGCAAAGCCTTGATTTGAATCCTGTTCCTCTATGAACACTGGAGTAGAATGGTGCCAGTTTCGTGATAGCGTCCACAACCTTCACAAGCGGGGGTGTGCTGGCAGCATTATCAAGGTTCACGTAACGAACCATGCTTCCATCCAGAAGCGGAACTTTCACATCAAGGCCGTATATACAATCGCGCATTTCTCTTCACCCCGCCATTCACATGATTGAAATGAAATTCACTGATTTGTGAACTATAAATGTTTAGTTCTGTCAGGGGAACCAACCGCACCGGCTATTTTGAAAGATCAACACAGCAGATGATTCCCTCCCCGTTATTGCTGACCCAGAGGTTCCCTTCAATATCAATGGTAATTCCGGTAGCTGAAGATACGATATCTCCACTTATGCTGGAGACCATCCTTCCAGATGAATTGTAAAGGCGAAGAGGTATTTCCGAATCGTCGGTTGCCACCCATATCAGGCCATCCGAATCCCGGGCTATATCTCTTGTTCTGCTGTCATTCCCGAATCTGACATTCGCATTCCGTCCGTGCATTCCCGGGAGTGAGTATCTGTATGTTCTGTTCTGTGCTCTTGATGAGAGATAAAGATAGTCCATGTGAGCTGCAAGTCCCGTCACCGACGAAACAGGGTTCCCTCAACCGCCACACATTCTTGTCGATCCCTTATAAAGACCATCTGGAGTGTACTGGTAAACGTACCCGTTTGTACCGTAATCCCAGAATCCCACAATGAGAACATCATGCTCCTCGCTGAAAGCAAGACCTGTGGCTCGAAGATTACCGGAATGACTAATTGGAAATGAATCAACTATAGCACCTGTTGATGTATTGATACTGAAAAGCATATCAGAGGAAGCATCAACTGCCCATAGTAAGCCGGCTCCCCATGCCAGACCGCTGATCTCATCCCCTGGAGACAAAATCGTACAGGTCGCAAGGATTTCAGGAACATTTTCATCCGACTCACCTGAATTATCAGTACAGGCGGAGGAAAGCAGCGCCAGAATAATAAATAGAGAGGAAAGCATCTTCATCAAGACCTCCGAAAGATAATATATGCTTCCATCCCGCCTGAACAACAATACACAGCTGGAAATCTTGATAAAATAGAGCCTTCAAGTATATTAGTGTTTCTATTGAAGCAACTCCTCCACAGGTTTTATTGAAAGATAGAATCAGTATGGAACTGGAATATCTCAAAGGATACAAGTTCATGGTTGAGGTTGTTATAGGAAATTCGGTTACCGTATCAATCATCGGATCTGGAGATAGAGAAAAAGGATTCTGGAAGGAATGATGGAAAATGTCAAAAGAGCTCAGAAACAGAAATGAAGTTCCGCTTGAAGATCGATGGGTTGTAGAATCCATTTATGGGTCAGATGAAGAATGGGAAAAGGATTTTTGTATAACAGACGCATTTGCTGACAGCTTCAGGAAGTGGACCGGAAGACTGAGCGAATCCCCGGATACCCTTAAATCAGCAGTTGAGGAGTTACTCTCACAGAACAGGCTGATTTCCAAACTATCAACGTACACCGAAATGAAAAGGGATGAGGATCTGAGCAACTCTCACTACAGCGGTCTTTCAGCAAAAATCTCAAGCAGAACAGTTTTGGTTAGAACCGCTCATTCATTTTTCACTCCCGAGCTGCTTTCAATATATCAGAATACCATTGAATCCTGGCTTGTAACTCCTGAACTGGCACCTTACAGAATCTGGCTTGAGAATATCCTCAGATATCGCCCGCACACTCTTTCGGATAAGGAAGAGAAGCTCATCGCAATGTCAGGTGAGATAACAAGAGGATTCAGCACTGTATTCGGCAAATTGAACAATGTCGATATGCCGGCAAGACTTCCCGAAATCGTTGATTCCGAGGGATATCCTGTTAAACTGACACACGGCAACTTCGCTGCATTCCTTCAGAACAAAGACAGAAGAGTAAGAAAGGATGCTTTCAAAGGATTTTACAGCGAAATATCGGGTAACATATCAACACAGGCTGCTCTTCTTGAAGGCCAGGTGCGTACAAATATCTTTTACGCCAAAGTACAGAAGCACAATTCAGCGCTGGTTTCCTCCCTTTTCAATGATAAGGTCAGTACAGAAGTATACGATTCCCTGATCGACTCTGTTCACAACAATTTTCCAACGCTCTACCGCTATCTTGACTTGCGCAAGAAAGTGCTTGGATTCGATTCGATGCATCTGTATGATGTGCAGATTCCGATCGTACCTGAATCCAAAGGAGAATACACGTGGGATGAAGCCATAGACCTCACCCTTGAAGCTGTGGCTCCACTTGGCAGTTATTATGTAAACACCCTGAAAAAGGGTTTCGAGGACAGATGGGCGGACAAATACGAGAACAAGGGGAAGAGATCAGGCGCATACTCGGGCGGCTGTTATGATTCCTATCCATATATCCTGCATAATTTTAATGGAACCCTTCGCAGTGTCTTCACACTTGCTCATGAAGCAGGACATTCCATGCACAGCCTCCTTTCAAAGAACACTCAGCCGTATCACATGTCTTCATACAAAATAATTCTGGCTGAGGTTGCTTCCACCACAAATGAGATGCTTCTCGTCGATCTCCTGTTGAAAAGAACAAAGGACAGAGATGAAAGGGCATATCTTCTTGATCATCTCCTGAGTAAATTCAAATCAACTCTGATAAGACAGACCATGTTCGCTGAATTTGAGAAATACATACATGAACACGTTGAAGCCGGAGGATCCCTCACACCGGACTATTTGAACGAAGCATACCTCAAGCTCGTAAAACTCTACCACGGAAACAGCTTCGCCTTCGATGATACCGATTCCGTGATTGCATATGAATGGTCCAGGATTCCACACTTCTATTACAATTTCTACGTATACAAGTACGCAACGGGTCTGGCTTCCGCTGTAGACATCTCATCGAGGATAATCTCAGGTGAGAAAGGAGCAGTTGAGAACTTCATCGACTTCCTTAAAGGCGGCTCATCCAAAGCGCCTCTTGATCTCCTCAAAGGCACCGGTGTTGATCTCTCCACACCCGTACCGGTGAATGCAGCGCTGCAGGTGATGGACAGCACACTGACAGAACTCGAAGGTTTGCTTACGGTAGAATAGTTTCTTCCTGAAGGAACATCTCCAGAGCAGCTTCCAGCTCCGCGGGGTTGACCCATGTATCGTAGCATGGCCCGTGACGCCATTCATTGAGAACCCCTACTGTTGTAACCGGGTGGACATCAAGGATTCCAAGAGAAAGATCTACAGGGCAGGCAACAGCAATAATAAGCGAAGGCTCTATCCTCTCTACAATCCTTCTTGCGGAAGTACCTCCTGAAGCAATTGCAAAGTGGGTATTGAATCTGCTCCTGATTTCAAGCAGATCTCCAATTGGACACCTGCCGCATCTCTCGCAGGATTCAGGATTGAACGTCAGCCTGTGAGAACACTCATGATTCTGCAGGCAGTGAGGAACGAGAATAAGGGTTTCTTCTCCCCGGAATTTCCTTGAGCAGTCAAAGACGGCTTTACGGTTGTTCATCGCAATTACCATCTTTTCAGGCGTATGAGCGGCCATCGAGAGAACAGGCTGCATCATCTTCAATGTCCAGAATGAGATCCTCAGTATGAAAGGATGTCTGACTGTTCCTCTTCCATACAGCAGACCGGTGACCTGAACAGCGAGCAGGATAATCAGGACCGGGATAAGAGACCAGAGGAAACCTGTTCCTGCGACAAGCAGAACCAGAAATACAATCGCAGACGGAGCAATTGAGAAAAGAAGCAAACCACCCTGAAACAGAGTATTTGTCTTACTTTTTGCTTCCAAGTTTATCACCTGTTCTCATTGAGGTTCCCCTGAGAAAATCTGCCGTGTCCATGATTCGCCTGGATGCCGGCTGCAAAGTCAATATTTTGAGACTTCCCTCACCGCATCCTATAATGAGGGTATTATCCTTTATTGTAATTTCTCCCGGCGGTGCTTCCATAAGAACCGGCGATGCTTTGATTATCTTGAGCATATTCCCGCAGTGTTCGGTTCTGGCTCCTGGAAACGGTTGAAAAGCCCTTACCTGCCGCTCGAGAAATTCAGAAGACATGTTCCAGTCCAGCCATGTTTCCTCTGATGTTATTTTTTCTGCGTAAACAGTTTCACCTGTTTTTTGAGGTTCGGGAATAATCAAACCTGCTACATATCGCTCAAGAACAGTCTGCATATGCGCGGCAGCAATATATGAAAGCCTTTCCTCCAGCAGACCGGTCGTGTCATCCGGCATGATTTTCTCTCTGAAGCTCTCAAGCAATGGCCCGGTGTCCCACCCGCTGTCGGTCAGCATGAATGAGACTCCGGTTTCATCTGCTCCATCAATAATCGCTCTTGTGACAGGAGCAGCTCCTCTGTATGCCGGCAGGAGTGAAGGGTGAATGTTGACCACTCCGAGTGGCGCCGACTCGAGAAGTTTTTTCGGAAGCCACGCACCATATGCGGCTGAAACCATTACATCCGGTTTCAATGAACGCAGATAACTGATAATATCATTGGTCAGCTTTTCGGGCTGCAGCAGTTCAAGTTTATGCGTCACAGCATAATCCGCTACCGGAGGATTCCTGGGCTTTCTTCCTCTCCCGGCTCCTCTTGGCGGCCTGGTCACAACAAGAACTAATTCATGAACGGATTCCAAAAGCGTTCTGAGCGGAGACAGTGCAAAAGATGAGGTTCCAAGAAATATGACTCTCATCAGAGAATCCTTTTTCCGCTCCTGTATTCCTTTTTTATCTCAGAAAGCCGTTTCCTGATGATCCGTTTTCTGATGGGGCTGAGTCTATCAATAAAGAGTATACCCTCGAGATGGTCGTGTTCGTGCTGGGCAGCGCGTGCGGTGTATTCATCAAGTTCAAGTGAAAATGATCTGCCGTTCTCATCCAGAGCTGTGAGGCTCACATTAGAAGGCCGTTTCACCAGTTCAAATATCCCCGGGATACTCAGGCAGCCCTCCTCATCCTTTATAAGGGTGCCGGATATCTCGATATTTGGATTGATAAAGACACTATGTCCGCTCAGATCAAGCTCTTCCGGGTTCAGTATGAATAACCGGACGTTCTCTCCGGATTGAGGTGCCGCTAATCCCAGACCGTTTTCCGTATAAAGGATCCTTTTCATATCATTTATCAGAATTTCTATAAAATCCTGCTCAGTGGAGCAGTCAAGCTCCCGGGACTGCTTTCGGAGAATCTCAGAGCCGTAATATTCCAATGATCTGAATGACATGATTCAAAATCGCTTTCTTTGCAAGGACATATCAATTCAATAGAACCAGGTTTATTTTGTAACTGCGCAGGATTCGCCTTCAGCTCCCTGGAGCTGGAGAGAGTTTCTGTCAACATCAATTTTAACACCGTCAGCAATTTTAACCGTGACGATATCTCCCTTGATATTGGTAATAATCCCGTGAATCCCGCCGGAGGTAACGACTCTGTCATTCATTGAGAAAGCTTCACGCATCTGGCGAAGCATTTTCGACTGTTTCTGCTGTGGACGAATCATGAGGAAGTAGAATATCCCGATAATCGCAATCATGGGTAAGAAACTCATGATGCCGCCGCCGCCAAGGCATGCAGCAGGTGCAAGAGTTTCTTCTGATGTGGTTGCCGTCTCGGTGGTTATAACTTCCTGGATTCCCTGTCCTGCCGGTGCCGGATCCAGCCTTGATTCACTCTGAGCAAAAGTAAGACCTGAAAGAATAACAAGAATTATCAACATTTTTTTCATTTTATCTCCCTGTCAGGAACGTGGTTTCGGAATACCGGATCTCATACCTATCCAGCTCCCCGCTGCACCGGCTGATGCACCGAGCAGAAGAACCAGTAAGATCCATTTTCCGGGCAAAAAGTCATGTGGTATACTGGATGATAAGATACTGGAAATAACCCCTGTAAGAAGAAGACTTCCTGCTGAACCGATAATACCGGTTACCAGCCCCTCCCCCAGAAAAGGCATCCTTACAAACCATCCCGGTGCCCCTACTATACTCATTATCTCAACTGTAAGCGCCCTTTTCGCTACAGCCAGCCTCACCGTATTGGCTACTATCAGCGACAGGCTTATCGCAAGAACCAGCCCTGCAAGTACTACCAGTTTCCCCATCATATCCACAGCACTGGTCAAACCGGGAAGATATTCCTGACCATAAACTACATCCTTCACTCCATCCATCCCTGAAACAGTACGTGCAAGTCCACTCACTTTTCCAGAGGTTCTATAATCAGGATGCAATGAAATCTGAATTGACGAGGGCAGGTGAAATTGAGGTCCGAGAAGTATCAGGAGATCCGCCTGTTCAGGAAGATCCGCCCTGAATACAGCCTCAGCCTCAAGAGAAGACACGTAATAAACCGATCTCACGCCTTCCATCACTGATATCAGGTCCGCCAGATTCACCGCTTCTACTTCACTGATATCTTCTCTCAGAAAAAGCTCTATTCCGACACTTTCCTGTTCGTCACTCAAAACGGTTCCAACATTCCATGAAACCACGAGGAAAATATCAAAAACCATGAACGAGAGACTGACCATCAGGAGTGTTACAAGAAATGAGCCCAGTTTCTCCCTTATATTGAGCAGACCTTCATGAAGCGAGGCTTTTAGAAAATGTATCATAACTGATTGTACCCATCCCATGACACGGGATTCGCAAGATGTCCTCTGTCCAGGTATAGATACCTCGCCGTGCCGGCTGGAATTTGTCTCGGATCATGTGTCGCCAGAATAACCGCGGTTCCGGTTCTGTTAATCTCCAGCAGCAGTTCAATTACATGCTTTGAGACATCAGGATCCAGATTGCCTGTAGGTTCATCAGCCAGAAGAATTACCGGATGCGCAACCATGGCTCTCGCTATAGCAACCCTCTGTTGCTCCCCACCGGACAACTCATGTGGATAGGATGAACGTCGATGATTAAGCTCCATCTCCGCAAGAAGCGAGAAAACCCGCTTTCTGACAGCCCTGGGTGAATATCCGGCAACCTGGAGAGGCAACGCTACGTTGTCGAATACCGTTCTCTCTGAAAGAAGCCGGAAATCCTGAAATACAATACCCAGCTTGCGTCTGAGAGAAGAAAGATCCCCTTTTCGAATTCTGTCAGATCTGTACCCGCTGACTTCAACCAGACCCGAAGTGGGAAGATCACCCATCCAGATCAGCCGAAACAGTGTGGTTTTTCCAGCACCGCTTGGTCCGGATATAACCAGGAATTCACCGGGTTCTACTGTCAGCTCAATGTTTTCAAGGGCTGGCCAGTCATTATAGAATCTGCTTACATTCTGAAAGGAAATCAGCATTAGTGCTCCGGTCCGACTGTTTTAAAGTAGCGGGATCTTTCCTTCCTGGAAACCTGTTTGCCTGATGGAATATCCAGAATTTCAATTGAAAGAATGGAACCATCCGGTTTTACAGTCTCAAGTATGTCTCCCCTGCTTATCTCCTGTGACGGCTTTACCTTACTGCCGCCAATCAATACACAACCGGCCTTGCAGGCTTTACCGGCAACTGTTCGCGTTTTGAAGATCCCTGTGAGCTTGAGATAAACATCAGTTCGCACTGTCATCATCCGTATTCAGATAGTAGATAACCGAAATTTCTTTTCTGAGAGAGTCAATAATAGTCGTGTATGTATCATGATAGATCACCTGTTGAACAATTCCTGACAGTTCATCATCGGTATATGTGCTCCAGTCAATTCCTCCGGCATCGTCATAGATCTTCAGCAATACCACAGCTCCCGCATCATACAGGAATACAGGTTCAGACACCGATCCCTCCTCAAGCAGAAGAGCAGCTTCCGCCAGTGCGGGAAGCCATAGTTTCAGAGGTACTGTTCCAAGATCTCCGCCAGCCTCGGAGCTGGTTCTGTCAAGGCTGTACAACTTTGCTGCCTGCTCGAAGGTTACCCCTGTGTTCGACAGAATACTGTCATGAAGAGCATTTGCCGCAACCATAGCAGTATCAATGTCCATCTGATCAACGCTAACTATTCTCAGAATATGGCTTGCTTCAATCGTGCCGTCATCATGAATTCTGTCAATGCGGATGATATGAACACCGAAAGGAGTAATAACGGGAAGACTGATCTCACCGGACTCAAGTGAAAACGCGGCGTCTTCGAAAGCCGGGGTCATCTCTCCCGGGCCGAATACACCCAGCGCTCCCCCGTTAACAGCAGAACCGTCATCTGACCACTGTATCGCAAGTTCTTCAAAAGACCCGCCATTGATTATCCGATCTCTCAGTTGCATCATTTCGTCAACTGCCTGATCAAGATCATCTCCTGAAGGAAGCACGGGCATATATATCCAGCCGATATGTTTCGGCATTACTATGTCCTCTACCAGTTCAGCATTGGAAATCAGAAATGTTTCAGGATTGACAGGCATATCCCGAAGCACCACCTGAACCCTGGAGCCTAACAATGTCTGGGCAGCCATGCGGTTTCCAAGTATTACCGAAAGATAATCCCGATATTCCCTTGCAGTATCCGATCCAGTCGGAAACTGATCGAGCAGATTTGCCATTTCTTCATCTACAAGAACCTGAATCTCAGCATCTGTCGGATAATAACCGGCATCAATCGCTGCATGAACCAGCAGCTGCTCTTCAACAAGCTGTTCAAGAGCATCAAGGTATTCGGGGGTTCGGGAGTCTACAAGATAATCGCCCGTTATCGGAAAACCTGACTCAGACAGCAATTCCTCAACCTCGGAATGCAGTATTGGTCCGTCACCTACAACGGCAACAACTTTCTCCACCGGAATCATTCCGGCAATAAGGGACGCGAGTACCAGTACTGTCATTCTGCCTCTCTTCCAACTGAATCTCCCGGATCAGTCACTTCTCCGGATCCGCGGGGAATCAGTGTCGAATCAATATATACTTCTCTGTTCTCCATCGCTTCAATCAGGAGACTGTCGCGAGCCGTCCTGAGCCTTTGACCGTACAAATGATCAGCAAGGCTCCAGATGACTCTTGATGTATCCGTAAGTGGTCTCGCATCATCAACAAGAAAGATATGCCATCCATACTGAGACTCAAGAATGCCGCTGAGCCCATTGGTTATCATCTGGTCATGAGGAAGACCGTAAGCTGAAAGCTCTCCGGCTGTCAGAAATCCCAGATCTCCACCAATGCCGGCTTTCTGCCCGATCGAAAGCCTCTCCGCGGTTATCTGGAAGTTCTCCCCCCGGGAAAGTCTGGTGTAGATTGAGTCAGCAAGCTGCCTGTCAGCAACCAGTATCTGGTAGTACTGTCTTTCGACCATGAACAGCAGACTGTCAGTTCTCATGTATTCGAACACTTCAATACTATCTGGAAACGGAATCCGCGAATAGACGGAAGAGAGCAGTTCATCTCTCAGATAAAGCTGCCTTGATCTGTTCTGGATCAACCTGCTCAATCTGGCATTCTCAAGTCCGTACTCCACGGCAAGTTCTGCCAGCAGTTCATCTTCCACCCATTCCCCTACTGAAGAATTTTCAATCCCGACCAGGTTGATATCTTCCAGCAGAAGAACAGAGCTGTCCACTCTTGCAACTACCTCTCTACTTTCAAGAGCGGATATTATTGATGGCTCAATGATGGAAAATGAAGAGGTTCTTCTTTCGGTTACAAGCACCAGCGCAATCGTAGCGGAAGCCACAATCGGGATCAGTGCCCAGACAGACCATATAAGATACTTTCTGCTATTCGAGATGCTGAAGCAGCCTTTCCGGATAAGTTACAACTGTATACTGAGTTTCCAGACTCTCAACCTGTTCCATGACAGCTTCCTCCTGCATGCTCTGAGTAAGCTCCATAGCAACAACCTCCGTAATTTCACTCACGGTGGGCTCCGGTGAAAGAGGCTGTATTTCAACAGCTTTTATAATGTGATAGCCAACTCCGGTCTCCACGATATTGCTGATACCACCCTCTGGAAGTCTGAATGCGGCTTCGTCAAAGGACATATATCCGGACTGGGCTCTGGTTATCCAGCCGAGATCTCCCCCGTCAACTCCGCTTGGTCCAATGGAATACTCCTTCGCGAGTGTGGCAAAATCAGAACCTGCTCTGAGCCTGGCAAGCAGGGAATTCGCGAGATCGATATCCTGTACGATGATATGCCTGGCATGGATGCTTTTCATGTAAGTGTCAAGCCATTCATCAACATAGTTCTCTATTTCAAGCTGTGATGGCTGCAGACCGGATACAAGATCATTCATATAAACTTCAAGAAGTATCTGCCTTCTGGCCTGTTCGATTGCGTAGGCAACTTCCGGAATGGATTCTAAATTGTTGTTTTCAGCCGCCAGCACCATTATTTCTTCCCTTACCCAGGATTTCAGGACCTCATCAGCCGTAACCAGAGATGTTATTCCCAGATACTGTGCGTTCTGCTCGCCGCCGATCATCTGCACGATATCATCCCACGACAGAGATGTGCTGTTCACGGTTGCAAGAACATCAGCTAAAGATGCTGCTGTAAGCAAAAGAAGTATCGTGATTATCAGGATAAAACGCATATTCCACTCCATTCATTGTCTTTCAATAACCAACAAGGTTTTTCAGAAATTCATCCATCGCGGATAAACTAAAATCATACTATCCATATTTCAATATTGCGCTGCCATTCTCTATTCATCAACAGTGCCTCAGTTCCAGACTTATCAATCCAATGTGCTGTCCGATCTGCTTATCGAACCGTATACTGAACAAGCGAATATAAGGGATATGATTCATTATTCAACACTGCCTGAAATCTTCTCTTTATGAGACAGTCTCAGAAAGTTTGCAGTCCTTTTTATCTGTTCCTCGTGGGAAAACCCCTTCAGATCGATGGATACAATGATACGTCCTGTCTTCTCCACTTTCATTGATAATCGGAAACCAGCAGGAGCTGACCTTGAAACCTCTGTTCCCGGTGAGAAGACAATAAGAGCTTTTGAACCGCTGATAACAACTTCTTCCACTCCTGCTCTCCCGGAGAGGTAATTGAGACGTGCTCTTTCAGCGCAATTAAGCACAGGCTGCTCCGGTTTTCCAAATCTGTCTGTGAGATATTCGATCCACTCATCTATCTTATCTTCAGAATCCGCTCTCCATACACTTCGGTATATTTTCACCCTCTCTGATACATCCGGGATGTATACGGGGGGAATAAACGAATCATCAGGTATCTCCACTCTTACCATAACATCTGAATCGAGATTCAAACCTTTCAGCCGTCTTACCTCCTGTTCTATCAGACGTTCGAAGAGTGCGTATCCAATCGAAATCATCTGACCATGCTGAGATGCTCCAAGAAGTTCACCGGCTCCGCGAATTTCAAGATCCCGCATTGCGATATTCCAGCCGGACCCCAGTTCTGTATAACGGCGAATGGCATCCAGGCGATTCCTGGCCTCGGGTTTCAATTTTTGATTCTCCGGCACAATCAGGTAACAGTATGCCTGATGATGACTCCTTCCAACTCTTCCCCGCAGCTGGTATAGTTCGGCCAGACCGAACATCTGCGCATTGTCAATGAAAATCGTATTCACGCGGGGAAGATCCAGTCCAGATTCAATAATCGACGTACATAGAAGGATGTCATATCTGCCTTCCATGAAAGAATGCATAACATCCTCAAGTTCCCGCGGTTTCATCTGTCCATGCCCGATAATAATCGAAACTTCAGGAAGAATGGATTCCAGTTTTTCCCTGATTCTCTCAATAGATTGAATCCTGTTATGGACAAAGAACACCTGGCCGTCTCTCTCCAGCTCACGAAGCACGGCTTTTGCTATTATTCTTGCGTTGAATCCTACAAGCTCCGTGTGAATCGGATACCTGTCTCTGGGTGGTGTTGCAATAATGGATATTTTTCGAAAACCGGACAGAGCCATATGGAGTGTTCTCGGGATTGGAGTCGCAGTCATGGAGAGAGTATCTACTCCGGCTTTCAACTCTCTGAAATATTCCTTCTGCTTGACTCCGAAGCGATGCTCTTCATCAGTTACCAGTAATCCAAGTTTATGAAATCGTATATCCTTCTGAAGAATCCTGTGTGTTCCTATGATAATATCAATGTCTCCCACAGCGATATCAGCAAGAATCTGTTTCTGCTCCTGCTTCGTTCGAAATCTGCTGAGCATTTCCACTCTTACGGGAAACTCAGCCAGTCTGTCTCTGAATGTGAAGTAGTGCTGCTCGGCAAGCACTGTCGTCGGGACCAGTATAGCTGCCTGGAATCCGGAATCAACAGTTCGAAACACAGCTCTTATCGCAACTTCGGTCTTCCCGTAACCGACATCACCGCACACAAGCCTGTCCATCGGGCAATCGTTCTCGAAATCACCCATTATTTTCCCGATTGTTTTCCTCTGGTCAGGGGTTTCCTCATACGGAAAGCTTTTCTCCAGGGCTTTAACATGATGTCCGGGCAGGTCAAAAGGATCCCTCTTCATCGCTTTTCTGCGGGCATACAGCATTGCAAGTCTTCCTGCGATCTCCCTGGCTTTTTTCCTTGCGCCGGAGACTCTTCTTGTCCATGATGTTCCTCCGATCTTGTCGAGCTTGGGATTAATCCTGTCAGGAGCCATGTATTTCTGAACTGAACCTATTTCATTAATAGGAACAAGGAGCCGGTCTCCATCACGGTATTCGATTGCGAGACAGTCCAGAATCACTCCCGATGTCTCCACCTGTTCCAGACCTGTGAATCTGCCGATACCGTACCTTCTGTGTACAACCAGTTCTCCTGGAGATATATCCCCTGAATCTGTAAGACCTTCTCCTCCCCTGAATTTTCTTATCCTTTCCGGTCTTCGCCTTCCTGAAAGCAATCGCCTCTCAGCGAGGATTACCAGCCCCGCTTCGGGCATATGAAAGCCTTCGGATATCGATAGAACGCTGAGATCAACCGGAGTATTTCCAGGAAGCAATTCGGCAAAGGTTTCCTTCTCCGCTTCAGAATCGCAAAGCACTGCAATTCTGCATCCATCTGAAGTCCACTTCGTAAACTGACGGAGCATTTCATTCCTGTGGCCTATAAAGTTTTCCTGCGGCAGAGTTTTATAGTAAACATCCACATCAGACCTGGGAAACGGTTCAAGCCTGAGAATTCTGCTGAATGCATCAAGATTCTCCATGATTTCATCCGATCTGAAAAACTGTTTCTCAAACTCAAAAGGGAGCTTCGCTGATATGAAATTATCCCTGTGAAAAGCAAGAGAATTCCGCATATGAACAACGATGGATTCAGGATCTGAGAGAATCAGAGTTCCACCATCCGGTATGTAATCAAGAATACCGGATAATTCATCAAAAAATACTGGAAGGTAATGTTCAATTCCCGGAAATCCGTTTGAAGTCCAGAGTTTCTCACTCAATGGATGTTCGTCAGGAACTTTTTCGATAGCAAGATTCCAGTGTTCCGGTGACAGGAATGCTTCCCTTGCGGGGAGTAATCTGCATTCCTGGAGATTCCTTATGCTTCGCTGAGATCTCTGGTCAAATGTGCGGATGGATTCCAGTTCGTCTCCGAAGAACTCCAGTCTTATCGGATTATCCATTCCATATGTTCCGACATCAATTATACCGCCCCGCCTGGCCCATCTTGCCTGTTCCCATACACTTTCCTCTCTCAAATATCCTGCGGAAAGGAGCCAGTTCTCGAGATTTTCGATGGATAGACGCATACCTCTGTAAAGTCTGAAACTGGAAAAGAACTCAGGAGGGGGAATTCGCTTTACCAGAGCTGATGCTGGAGCTACTACTATTGTCGAAGAATTTCCGGAGAGTAAGCCGTCCATGCACTCCACCCGGTCAGATATTACGCCGGGATGTGCAGGTTCTCCTTCAAAAGGAAGGGTCTCATACGCGGGGAAATACAGCACATTTCCCAGTATTGACTTCAGATCATCTCTCATACTCATTGAATCAGCCACTGAAGGAGTTATCAGGAGGGTTGGACCAGCCAGCCGGTGAGCAGCTGCCGCAGCGAAAGATCGTGCTGAGGCGTCCAGTCCCCCGACTCTTGTCAGATCCTTCGAAGCCAGCAATGAGAGCATTTCATTGAAGACGGAATCCCAGAAAAATTCATCTATCAGCCAGTCGTCCGGATTCTGCTCTGTATCTTTCATTAAGGTGTTGCGCTGTTGCCGGATGTGCTTTCCTGCTGATGTAACGGTATTCCATTGCCAGCCATCAGGGACCACGCATTCTCAAGTATGGGGAGCTGCTTCATGAAAGTGTCAAGGTTGTCTCCTTCAAGAGGATTCGCGGGTGGAAGGATTTCCGTAGCGGGATTCACGAATGTACCGTTTTTCTTCATCTCAAAATGTACATGAGGTCCGGTTGAAAGACCTGTACTGCCAATATAACCGATTATATCGCCCTGCCTTACATATGATCCAATTGACATGCCTGACGCAAATCTGCTCATATGTCCGTAGCCTGTTTCGTACCCGTTGGCATGACGAACACGAACCATGTTACCGTAACCGCCGAGAGCCCCACGGACGGTAATCACGCCATCTCCCACAGCGTATATCTCCGTTCCCATGGGGGCCGCGTAATCTATTCCCCTGTGTGCTCTTGTATATCCAAGAACAGGATGCATCCGCGCACTTGAATACTCGGAACTGATCCTGCCGAATGGTACAGGCATTTTCAGGAACATCGTTCTGAGGGAGGCCCCATCACGGTGATAATGATCCAGAATAACCAGTGTACCCCCGGGAGCTATTGTGTCAGGCTGGTGGAAAAATGGTAAGGCTTCTGTCATCCCGCCAAGGATAAAATCGTACTTCGCGGCTATTATCCTGTTAAATGACGTCTCGGATGAACCCGGATATCGTATCTCTTCAATAAGAGCCCACACCTTATCACCGGGTTGAACATCATGGTAAAAATCTATATCGTATATAAACAACCTGTTCGCAAGCTCATTTTCGAATTCTTTGATGAAAGCGATCTTTCTTATTGAATCTCTCGCTGTGATGATGTGCCCTGACGGTGTAAGATCATGGGGCATCCCTCCCCCGGCGATACTCTCCCATACAGAGCTTCTTACTTCAAGTGTTATCGATCGGAGACGTGTCCAGCGCTCCTCGGCAACCCATTGCCAGTTCGAAGGTTCCGAAGAACCTTCGAAAATGATACTGTAGTAGCCGCGGCTTCTCCTCGGTCTTGCTCTCACTTCCCACAGCATACCTCTTGAATACACGGCTTCCAGCGTATCTCCCACATGAACGGACGTCCATCCAAGGCTGTCGATGAATATCGTGCAGCAATTTGAATATCTGCTTCCTTCGATTCCCGTTGCGAACAGGAGTCCGCCAAGTGTTCCGTCCTTTTCCACGCAGGCAATTCTGATGGAAAGCGTATCAGCCAGTATCGTGTTAAGGGAATCGATAACTTGAGTCAGTTCGGAAATACTCTCATGAAAGAACCACTCATCACCTGCTTTATCCTTATGAGGCTTACCGAAAAATACTGTCGCAACTGCTCCCAGGATGAATAGCAATACCAGAATCAGTCTGGAGCGCATATCAGGATTCCCAGGTCATCATTACCCGCGGAAAAGTTTTGAAAACCATGAGCGCGCTCTGGACAAAGCAGTCTGTTTCGGTATTCCAGAAACAATCGCAGGGGAACGAATGGCCTCCAGAATACCTGCAAGATCAACATTCTCCCGAACAATTTCAACGATCTCGGTAATTTTGACCGATTCTCCAGGTTCAACTTTGAACACTTGCCTGTTTAATAGTGAAGCGGAATCTCCAGCGCTTTTAGTTGTTCTGTACAGAGGTATATCAAGTTTTCTGCATGCTTCAACCAGATATGAATCATGTCCGGCAAAAGAACCGCAGATCACTATCGCGCCGGGCCCTTTCTCAAGTGTACCTGACAGTCTTCTTGTTATCAGAGCATCAATTACTTCAAGCCTTGTTGCGCTGATAAGCAGAACGCTGTCAGGATTTTCAATAACATCGGTTAGAATTTCTCTGATGCTGCCAAACGCTGTGACAAATCCCTCTACAGGCGTATGGGGATCGGGTTTCCAGGAAATAACCGCTTCGAGATCGAGTTCTCTGCCAAGCATGCTCAGTGACGGTCTCGCGATGGAAGAAACGTACGGAATGTACCCGAATACACGTATTCCTCTCTTGGAAAACCATGGGTCCAGATACTTCTTCACCTTTTCCATTTTGCTTTTCCGAACGCGATTAACAACAACTCCCAGAAGAGGGATGTTCCTGTCATGAAAAAGACTGTTGCAGAGAGCAAATCTGTCAATTGTTCTTCCGATACCGGCATCAAGAACAAGCAGAACCGGTATGTCAAGCAAACTGGCCACGCTTGCATTGCACAGACCGAATACGGAACCAACGCCGGGATGTCCTGTACCCTCGACAACAACTATATCAGTATCTGCTGCCAGATGTCTGAAAGCCCTCTGTATCTTTCCGCCGATATTGACCGGATGTCCTTCCTCAAGGAATTTCTCGGAAGCGCCGGCAGACATCGCAAAGGGAGCTGCGTATTTCAACTCGCTTTTTAGCCCCAGGGAAGTGTTCACAAGAAAAGAATCCTCGCCAACGGAAGCTCCATCCAGCAAAGTTGTTTTCTGACCAAGCGGCTTCATGAAGGATGCTCCGCGATCAAGATGATCACAAAGCCAGGAAATCAGTCCCATAGAGAATGTGGTCTTTCCTGCATTCATATCACTGCCAGCTATATAAATACCCTGCTGTTTCATTTCACTTCCTGATCATATGGTTATTTTAATTGCCCTGATAGAGTCTGTCACCAAAATCACCCAGGCCAGGCAGTATGAACCAGTTCTCATCGAGTTCCCTGTCCACCGATGCTGTGATAATAGTGAGATTCTCGTATCCCTGGAGACGGTGTATCCCCTCCGGAGCCGCAACTATACATACCAGCGTAATCTCGTTTACACCTTTTTCAATAAGGTAATCAATCACGCTTGCAGCTGTTCCCCCGGTTGCAAGCATGGGATCAAGGATAAGAACATCTCTGCCTTTGAGATTCTGGATTGAATCATAGAGCCATTCTGCTTTTCCGGTTTTTTCATCCCGTTTCATCGCTATGAACGCCACAGGTGAATCCGGCAGAAATTCCTGGAACGGAGGAAGAAGGGCAAGACCGGCTCGAAGCACAGGGATGATGACAGGATGATCGTTGCATTTTTCGCCCAGTGTCTCTTCCATCGGAGTTTCAACTGAAACGGGTAAGGTTCCTCTATTCCTGGTTGCTTCAACAGCAAGCAGCAGTCCCAGTCTGTAGGCTAATTTCCTGAACTCATCAGGCTGGGTGTGACGATTCCTAAGATTCGTCAGAATGTCCCTTGCGACAGGATGCTCAAATTCAATAGTTTCCATTATCTTCTCCGGTATTATGTTCTGTGTCACGAACAGATGAAAACATAAGCACCAGAGAACTGTTATGCCAGTTGTACTCTTTTGAAAGGAGTGTCCGGTGGGACTATTGCGAAAACTCAGTCAAAGAGGTCTTATTTACCAGATGACCGCCGAGGAGAAACTGTCCAAGCTTCTAGACGGACCTTCACTGAGTTTCTATATCGGTTTTGACCCTACAGCAGGGAGTCTTCACCTGGGGCACCTTGTGCCGATCATGATTGCACGTCATCTTCAAATGGGAGGACACAGACCCATTCTGCTCGTCGGTGGAGCTACTGCCCTTGTTGGAGATCCATCCGAAAGAAGCCTGGAGAGAACCTTTGAATCAAGGGAAACAATATCTAACTGGGCTGAATCGATCGGAAAACAACTGAAGCATTTCCTGAAATTCAATGACAATGACAGTGGAGCGGTTCTTCTTAACAACTATGAATGGCTCAATAAACTGAATTACATTGACTTTCTAAGAGAAATCGGGCGTCACTTCAGCGTGAACCGCATGCTTTCCGCTGAATCGGTCAAGCTCAGACTGGAGAGCGGTATTTCCTTCCTTGAATTCAGCTACAGCCTCCTCCAGGCTTATGATTTTCTGCATTTGTACCGTAACTTCAAATGCGTTCTTCAGGTGGGCGGTTCCGATCAGTGGGGCAATATCGTTTCCGGAATCGATCTTGTCAGGCGCGTTGAGCAAAGAGAGGTGTGGGGTTTCACATGTCCTCTGGTAACGACCGCTACAGGCGAAAAAATGAGCAAGACCCAGGCTGGCGGAGCCATCTGGCTTGACCCTGAACTGACAAGCCCGTACGAATACTACCAGTTCTGGATAAACGTAGACGACAAGGACGCCATTTATTTCCTCAAGCTTTACACTTTCGTCCCGGGAGATGAAATTGATAAGCTGGCTCTTCTGACCGGTGCAGACATCCGGAAGGTTAAGGAAAAACTTGCATTCGAAGCTACAACCCTTGCGCATGGCAGAGAAGAAGCTCTGAAAGCGGAGAAAGCCTCCCGCGCCCTCTTCGCAGGACAGGGAGATCAGGAAGATGTACCAACGCTGGAAATCCCGAAGACAAGGCTGAACAATGGAATCAGCTGTCTTGACCTTTTCGTTGAAACAGGTCTCTGTCCAAGCAGAAGCGAAGTGAGAAGAATAGCGAAACAGGGCGGTCTGTATATAGATAATAATCGTATCGAAAATCCTCTTGAGAATCTTGATCCGCAAAGCACAAATGAAAGCATTCTTCTGAGAGCAGGCAAGAAAAGGTACTACAGGGTCAATTTCAGCTGACGGGGTCGGACGTCACTTGCGGCACTTACAATGGGGACAGTTCTGAACCGTCCCCATTACTGAATCTTTTTATGGTTCAGGTCAGCGAGTTCCGCTGGACCCAGAGGTTCCCGTGGTTCCGCTGCTGCCTGATCCGGATCTTGTTCCGCCACCTGAAGAGGATGATCTTGAAGGTCCAAGATGATTAATCGTATATCTTAGATCCGCAACCTCAGAACTGAGATTGCTGAGTTCGGTTTTCAGTGAATCGTTTTCCAGAATAAGGCTGTCCAATGAGAGAACAACTTCATTCAGTGACTCATCAATAACTGTCATGCTGTCTGTAAGCAGATTCATCGAGTCCTCAAGACCTTCAACATCTGAAATTGTGATAATCTTCTCGGAAGGTTCGATATCACCGGATACATCTCTATCCTGCACTGAACGTTCAGTAACCTGGGAAATGTCACCGGTTTCAAGGAAAGCAACCCTTCCATCAAGGTCTTCAATATCGTCAAACAACTGATTAAAATTGTCTGTAAACTCAGAATCATCGTAGCTTACGGAAGTCTCCAGAACATCAACTCTCTCTTCAAGTTCTCCTACCCCGGGCATACTGCATGCGAGCAGTAGAAACGCACCGGTTAATATTATCAGCTTCATTCAGAACCAGCCCCCTCCTCCGATTCGCCGAAAACTTCGGCTGTGTATGTGTATATCTGAACATCCTCCTGGCGAAAGCTGTCCGGTGGCAGTCCCGCCTTGAGACATGTGTGTGAAAGGAAAGTTTCTCTGTCCCATCCCTGCTCAATGGCAACCTGTGGAAGCAGAGTTCCGGCTCGGAATCCGGATTTGATATAGATGCCGTGGATTCCTGGAACTACATCTTCTGCTCCGGTCAGTATCATCGGGCTTAAAAGGGAAATCTCCAGATCAAGTCCGTCCACTTCCTCAGGACTGACCTTCGGAAATCTTGGATCGTTAACGGCAGCTGAAGCCGCCATGTCAATCACGGTCCGTCCCAGAGAACCAGTTCCTGTAAAATGGCCTATACAACCCCTGAGTAAGCCATCTTTATGGAGAGTAACAAAAGCGCCGCCTTCCCTTTCAAAAACGTCCCCGGACGGTATATCCGGAAGCGGTTTTCCTGCTGCTGCGGCTTCAACAGACCTTTTTGCCAGATCCAGTATTTTCTTTCTGTCAGCAGAATCAGTTATTCCTGAACCTCCTTTGCGGTGTAACCGGCAAAATATCCTACAACAGAACTTCTGTCCCCGCTCGCGGTCGCGGATGTATCCCACATGATCTCACCGAATCTGTCAGAACCGGTAAGCATGGAGTAATGCATCAGAGTAAGCATGGGACCACCTCCGCATGCCTCGAATCCACTGGAAAGAACAGCATTCAGATTATTCGGATCTCCACTGACAAATGCATCAATAACTTTACGATCCATTTGCTCCGCTTCGTCGCACGGATGGTAATGCGAAAGATCACTTGAAGCCACTATCAGAATATTTTCTCTATTCTTCAGAACATCGCGGAGATTCTCAGCGAGAGTTCGCGAATGGCGATCAAACACAGAGCCCTGAAGAATAACAACGATGGATGCGTCAGGCCACTTCGTCTGGATAAATGGAATCTGAACTTCTGCTGAATGCTCTCCTCTGTGAGCGGCAGGCTGGAAGGAAAGACCGGAGTTCAGCAGATCGGTCGTTATTTCGGTGTCAATCGCCGCGACACCAAGTGGTGTCAAGTAACCTTCTCCTTTGTATACAGACGCACCATGCACCGGATAACTGTGCGTTGGCGCCAGAATAATAACTGTACTTACGATAACGGGAGCGGAGGCAAATGCGGCTCCGGCCACTGCACCGGAGTAGACATATCCGGCATGAGGGCTCACAAGACCGGTTATTGAGCTGTCAGGTTCTCTGCCGGAAGATGACATAAAATCGGTAATCATCGAACTCAGATGTTCTCCGTCTGACGGGTAGAACATGCCTGCTACCACGGGATTCCGTATCATTTCTCTTCTCTTTCTCTCATCATGTCCTCCATTGAGTAAAGCCCGGGAGGTTTTCCATAGATGAAGTCCGCTGCTTTCAGTGCTCCAATGGCGAACGTTCTCCTTCCGGTAGCTGAATGAGACAGAAGAAGCCTCTCTCCGTCTCCAAGCAGGTGAAGCTGGTGATCTCCTGCTATATCACCGCCTCTGACGGAATGGATGCCTGTTTCATTCCGGCTTCTTGGCCCTGCATGTCCGGACCTGCCATGCATTATCTTCTTTTCTCCGCCATTCTTCTCCCAGATATCCAGCAGAGTCAAAGCTGTTCCGCTTGGGCTGTCGATCTTCCCTCTGTGGTGAAATTCCACAATTTCCAGATCAAAATCGTCGGCAAGCATGGAGGCTGCGGTCTGAAGAAGTTTGCCAAGAACGTATATGCCCATGCTCATGTTGGATGCAAAGAATACGGGTCTCTCCGAAGACCACTTCCGAAGCATTTCCATTTCGGTATTTCCCAGCCCGGTTGTTCCTGACACAAGCCCCGCGGAAGTGCCGTGAAGCAGTTTGTCAAGATCTCTCCAGGCGGACGGAAGAGAAAAATCTATGACTGTATCGACTTCAGTGGGAAGCGGAACATCAACAGATGCTCCCGGAGCGCTTCTGTCATAGCACGCTATTACGGATTCTCCCGCCTCTTCCCTGACAAGTCGCCCCATTCTACCTTCACTGCCGAACACACAGATATTCATGATATCAGATCAGCTTCTTCCAGTATTCTTCTCAGTTCCGGAACAAATTCTTCCTTCATGGAGACCAGCGGCAGCCGGAGTTCGTCCTGAATCCTGCCCATCAAAGCAAGTGATTTCTTCACCGGCATTGGATTTGTCTCGAGGAACATCGCTTTTATCACGGGATACAGCCTGGACTGAATTTTCCTTGCTTTCTGCAGATTCCCTGAAGCCGTATGAGAAATAAGTTCAGACATAGCCGCAGGCGCAATATTGGATACTACGGAAATAACCCCTGCGGCTCCGAGAGCAACCTGAGCCATTGCTATGGGATCATCACCGCTCAGTACGGTTATATCGCACAGATTACGAATCGCGGTTACCCTCTCAGCCGAACCGGCTGCATCCTTGATCGCAACAATTCGCGGATGCTCAGCCAGTTTAGCTATTGTAGAAGGCAGCATGTTCGTGCCTGTTCTTCCCGGCACGTTGTAAAGTATCACAGGACAGTCAACTGCATCCGCAATCAGAGAATAGTGTTCTATCTGCCCCTCGGGAGTAGGCTTGTTGTAATAGGGAGTGATAAGCAGAACTGCATCCACCCCCAGAGCTGCTGTTTCAAGCGAAAGCTGGACCGAAGATGCTGTGTCATTCGTGCCGGTTCCGGCAATCACCGGAACGCGGCCTTCCGCAGCCTCCAGAACGGTCCGAACTACCTGATGATGTTCTTCAGTAGTAAGAGTTGCGGCTTCACCGGTGCAGCCACACGCAAGCAATCCGTCTATCCCCTGATCGATCTGCCAGTTGACAAGGTCGCTCAGGGATACCGTATCAATTGCGCCGTTTCTGAACGGCGTTACAAGCGCTGTTATCGCTCCGCTGAACATCAGCTAGTCACCAAGCTGCTTTAAGAAGGGCTTGAGAAGCTCAATAGGCAGCGGGAATATGGTAGTCGAGTTGTTCTCCACAGCTATCTCGGACAGTGTCTGCATGTATCGGAGCTGTAGAGCTACAGGATGGGCGCTGATAATATCCGCGGCGTCAGCAAGCTTCTGAGAAGCCTGGAACTCCGCCTCCGCCCTTATGATCTTGGCTCTTCTGTCTCTTTCAGCCTCAGCCTGCTTGGCCATAACCCTCTGCATCTCCTCGGGGAGATCAACATGCTTGACCTCGACCGTACTGACCTTGATTCCCCATGGATCGGTCATTCTGTCGAGTATGTCCTGCAGCTTGCCGTTGATTTCGTCCCTCTGCGATAGAAGCTGATCGAGGGTTGCCTCACCAAGAACACTCCTGAGAGTGGTCTGAGCCATCTGACTTGTGGCATAGATATAGTTTTCGACTTCGAGAATAGCCTTCTTCGGATCGATAACCCTGAAGTAGACTACCGCGTTCACTCTCACAGATACGTTATCCTGAGTAATAACATCCTGTGGAGGAACATCCATCGCGATAACCCTCAGATCAACACGCCGGATATTGTCTATCAGAGGCCAGACTATGATCAGACCGGGTCCTTTCAGTCCTATGACCTTGCCAAGCCTGAAAATAACACCTCTCTGATATTCCTTGAGCACTTTCAGCGCTGAAACAAGAAAAAAGAAAAGTATAACAGCGATGACAATTAAGAATTCCATTAGAACTCCTTCCTCTATTTATTGACCTGAAATATGCTTTACTTCAAGAATCATTGAATCCTCTTCAATTCCGGTAACCTCCACAGTCGCTCCCTTTTCAAGCCTGTCATCACCTTTCGGCTGCAGGCACCACCAGAGTTCACCCCTGATTTCTACAATCGATCGATGTCTGAAGCCAGATGTTTTCGTGATAATGCCGGTTTCGCCAGTCATGGCTTTCTCCCCTGTTACCTTCGGTCTTCTCTGAGCCTTAAGGCCGAGGTAAATTTGAATCAAAGCCAAAATGACCAGAATGGCACCGGCAGTAATCACAAGCGGGACAGTATCAAGTGTAATACCAAACAGATTTGAATTTATCATTATTACATCCTCCAGTCTGAAGCGGTTTCAATGCCCTTGAGCTTCAGATCCAGCTTCGTAGGATTAGATGCTGCGGCAAGGGCAGTCTCCTTGTCAATTTTATTATCCACAATAAGCTGGTAGAGCGCCATATCAAATGTCTGCATGCCGTATTGTGAATAGCTTTTCTCTATTGTCTCGGTCAGAAGGTATGTCTTGTCAGGGTGGATTATGCATTCAGTAACAGTGGATGATCGAACAAGTATCTCTGCAGCAAGTACTCTCCTGCTGTTTTCACCTTCTTCATTATCATCCTGCTTACCGGGGAGAAGCCGCTGAGATATGATTCCGCAAATAAGCTGACCAAGTTGAAGCCTTACGAGTTTCTGCTGATCGGAGGGAAATATATCGATAATACGGGATATCGTCTCCATCGTATCGGTTGTATGCAGTGTGCTTAAAACAAGGTGTCCGGTTTCCGCACATGTCAGAGCGGTTGATATTGTTTCAGGGTCTCTCATCTCGCCGATCAGGATTATATCCGGATCCTGCCTGAAAACAGAGCGGAGTCCGGAACTCCAGCTCTGTGTATCTATGCCTACTTCACGCTGACATATCGTGGAGTTGATATCTCTGTGCAGAAATTCTATAGGATCCTCTATGGTTACGATATGAGCCGAACGATTTTGATTGATATGATTTATCATGGCTGCGATTGTCGTTGATTTTCCGGTACCTGTCGCACCCGTAACAAGAACCAGACCACGGGGTTCCATTGCAATCTTCTTGACTACTTCCGGAAGACCAAGTTCATCAATATTCGGAATCTCATACGGTATTCTTCGCATGACTATAGCAGGTGTTCCTCGCTGATGATAGATATTCACCCTGAACCTGGCTTTCCCGGGGAGCGAATAGCCCAGATCAACCTCTTCACCACGGGCGAGACGTTCCGCCTGGAATTCATTTACAAGTTCATCAACTATTTTGTCAATATGCTCCACCTTCATGGGAGCAAATTCAGTTACCTGAACAATCCTTCCAGCTTTTCTTATCATCGGTATGCTTCCGACTTTGAAATGAATATCGCTGACATCCTTTTCGAGTACCGCGTTCAGAAGCCTGTCAATCGCCTTTTCGTCCGGCATAAAGTTCATTCTCCTCAATGTATCTTTGTATGCTGTCAGGTACAAGATAGCGTGTATTCAATCCTCTGGCAAATCTGTCTCTGAGATCACTTGAAGATATGAACAGACCGGGAATCGGAAAGGTCTCAATCATTGATCTTATTTCTGGCTCAACAGATGATATTTCATACCCCGGTCTTGTTCCCACGACCAGTTTCGCTCTTTCGGAAATACGTTCGGGATCCTTCCATGTATGTAATTCCTCAAGACTGTCCATACCCATGATAAAGCAGATATCCAGTCCTTCATCCGCAAGATTATCCAGCAGATTAACAGTCCAGGACGGCTTATCGTGAGGTTCAATATCCGCAGCGGACAGTTCGGGGGAATCCTGCAGGGCAAGCTTTGTCATTTCAAAACGGTGATGAAATGGAGTTACTCTGATACCGTGCTTATGCGGAGGGAATCTGGAGGGAACGAAAAGAACATTTTCTAAATGAAACCTGTAATATGCCTCAAGAGCCAGAACCAGATGGCCGAAGTGAGGAGGATCGAACGTCCCCCCCAGGAGCCCTGTCATCTTATAGTTCTTCCAGAATGCTCTGCAGTTCGATTAACTGCTCCTCATTCAATTCGCACTCGTCAAGTGCCTTCTGATAAAATCTTCTTGCTGAATATTCATTCCCCCTGCTGGCGTACACGCTGCCAATAGCCATTAGAACTTCAGCTTTGCATTCAGTATCACCATAATCGTTCAGAGCTTCACGAAGATAAAGAAGAGATGCATCGTACTTATTTCTTCTGGCATAGAACTGCCCCACAAAGAGAGCTCTCATAGAAAGGACATTGTTGATACTGTCGCTGAGTACCGTGGCTTCCTCGATCAGAGAGGATCCGGGATATTTCTCGAAGAAAGAGATCAACTGAGTTCTGGCGTTCATGATGGGAGTCAGATCCTTTCTGTAGTCGTGCCTCTGTAACCACCAGATACGAGCTGATTGAAATGAACAGTCATCAGCCAGTGTGCTCCGGGAATACTCAGACTGGACGCGGTTGAAGTAGAATAAAGCGTCTGCCCAGTACCTCATGGCAGCCTCGGATACGCCAAGCCTGTAAAGATACAGATCGGTTTTTGCCGCTCCCGGATATGCGAACATCAGTTCCGTATACAGTTTGGAAGCATCATTGAAATCCTCATCAAGGAATGCGGTGTCAGCAAGCTGCTCCAGCTGTTCATGATCCAAACCTCTGGTATTGTAGGATTTTCCGCATGATGTTACAGCAATCAGAATCAGCAATGCAAAGGCATAATATTTTATCATTCAAATATCCCGTTCATTCAATTCCATAGGTTAATGAATCTCTTCTTGCGGCTGCAAGGTTTGCAGCCAGTGAAGATGATCCCGGTGAGACACTGCATGCTCTTCTGTACCATTGGAGCGCGCTCTCTATACTGTTGTTTTCCTCTTCCATCAGACCCAGCATATATGCCGCCTGGATCCTCTCTCCGGAGAAATTGGAATTCCAGACCTCAAGCAATTTTTCACGGGCGAGAATACTTCTACCCGATCCAATATCATCTTCCGCCGAATCCAGGAGAAGGTATATTCTTCTCTGTCTTTCTTCCGGTTGTATCCCTCCGAGCCTGTCAAGTTCCGTCAATACATCAAGCTCTTCACTTATCCGGGATGTATAAGGCAGCAGAGCAGCCCTGGCTTTCAGTATATCCTCTCTGAGATCTGTTCTGGAGCGCGATATTCTTTCAAGTTCGACAAGGTAAATCTCAGCTTCGATTGATAAAAGGCTGTCACTTGCAGGAAGGCCTATAACGCTGTCTGGAATATCAGACAGCATTTCCAGATGATCACTGGCATAAACTCCGCGAAACAGCCATTCCTCTTCAAATATTCCCTGTATATTGTAGTCCAGCGCATGTTCAAAACATTGAAATGCCTGAAGTGAATCCGCATTTCGAGCCATCTCCCAGGCAAGTCTTCTCCAGAGTTCCCCGATCTCCCTCGGATCAATATCGCCAGGATGCTCAGAGAGAATAAGAACTGATTCTCTGGCTTTCTGTCTATAAAGGGAGCTTCTTTCCACCTGAGCTGCAAGAACGGCTGTTTCCGCAAATTCCAGCAGTAATCCGGGTTGGCTGTCTCCCCGTGCCACCAGTTCTTCAAAAAGCATTACAGACTGTACATACCGCCCTGACTGCCTGAGCAGCCTTGCTTCATCCAGACTTTCACTGTCGGGATGATTATTGCAGGCAAATGATACCGAAAACAAAACAGCTGTTGTAAAGAGGGCTGTCATGAAACGGATCAGGGGAGTAGAAATCAATTTGCTTTTCTAATCTGCTCTGCTGGAATAGAAGAGATAGACAAGGCTGGCAACCACGCCGGAGACAATCAAAGGTTCCAGAATGGAAGAACCCGAATCTTCAGGCAGCTCCGTGGACAGCCATTCCCATTCCATAGATCCACTGAGGGTAGAAACATCAGACCATAATATCACATCTTGCGCTGTACCATTCGTTCTGGCGGTTGTAACGATCTTCCCGTCTGAGTCGACTAGAGTTGCCGAAAGCTCGCATCGAGCAATCCTCTCAATGCGTTTGTTTCCAATAAGCCATGGCCTGCTGACATCTCCGTATTCTACAACGATTTCCATTGGTCGAATCATCAGGCGATCGAAAGAGCGTAATGATGAATCGGATACTGAACTTATGATCGAAATACCATTCTCACAGAGTACTGAAGTAAGTGTCTGCTCTACGAACCATCCTCCCGCATGTTCACCAAGAATTTCAATAATAACAACCTGAGCATTATAAGATTCGAGAATGTCCGAAAGAGCCTCACTTGATATTACAAGCGCCTCTTCAGCCAGTTCCATGTTTGACGGTGTAAGAGCAAGAACAATTGTCAGCAGAATTGTATTCATTTCAGTTCCTTCATATCCTTAGTTGAACACCATACCAGAAGCAGGCTTCGATGGCTTCAGGCAATAAAACTAATTCAGACCTATAATAAAGCTAAAGATAAAACCGGAGCAATCCCAGCGCCACTCCCGGTTTTACTGCAATACTTCAACAAGCATCTCCGATCCAAAACATTCGCTTACTCGACATTTTATTATCTGTCCAGGTTCGACAACCCTGTCAAAGATGCACGCTCCATCCACGACAGGCGCATCCAGCCGTCCGTGTCCGAGTTCCGCTGTATCAGCAAGAACTTCTATTACTTTCCCCTCAATCCTTTCTGCCCGGATCATATAAAGCTTATCCGATACATCACCAATCCCCATCAACCTTGACTGTACTGTATCCGGCCCCGGAAGATCATCGGCAGTATTTCTGGAATACTCTCTTGTCCCCTCCTCAGGCCAGTATGGAAATGCCGATATCGTTCTGAGACAGTCATAATCAGAAAGAAAACCAATCAGCCGGTCAAAATCAGTATCCGTTTCCCCCGGATATCCTACAATCACAGTCGTTCTAACAGCAAGTTCCGTATCCGATTTGTCGAAGCTCTCAAACATATTTCTGAGATATTCTTCCGTATAATGACGTCCCATCCGTTCCAGAACAGTGTTGGAAACATGCTGAATAGGCATATCAATATATGGCATGATATTGGCGTACTTTTCGATTAGAACCGGAAATTCATTCGGAAAATGCGCAGGATGGATGTAATAGAGTCTGAACCATATATGCGGAAATTTGAAGGCCAGATGGGAGACCAGCTGCGAGACTCCGCCTCTGCTGCTTCTCCAGCTGCCGGTATCCTGCCCGACAATTCCTATCTCCAGAGCACCCTGTTCCACCAGATGTCCGGCATCCAGCAGTATATCCTCAAAACTCCTGTCCTCGCGGTGGCCTCTGATAAGGGGAATTGTGCAATAGGAACAATTGTTTGAGCATCCCTCGGAAATTTTCAGATATCTGTGATAAATGCTTTCAACCGGAACCGGTCCGGCGGAAACGGAAGCGGAGAGATACTTCATCAGCGCAGCATTATCACCGGGGCCTGTAATAAGATCAAAATCTTCCAGTCCACCGGAATCATCGTTCCGAAATCTGCCGGGCAGACAGCCCGCAAGGATGAGTTTTCTGCCGGTTTTACAGTTTTTCCACTCCACCGCCTCAGCTATCGCTTCAAGTGACTCTTCAACAGCAGGTTGAATGAACGCACATGTATTAAGGAGGAGAAGATCCGCTTTTTCAGAGTTATCGACTATCTCCCATCCTGCAGCAGAAAAACAGCCGGCAAATGAGTCGGAGTCAGCTTCGTTCTTCGGACATCCGAGAGTAAGCAGAAAAACAGAAGGCAACCTTATATCTCCCCCGGATTGATAACTGTATAACCATCAGGAACAACCATATCAAAAATACCCTCGGGAAAACTGCTTTCAATCTCGATATTCCACATACGATATGATGTGCTGTTGCCGTTTACATCAGTGGTTCCGAAGAGGAACGGCAGACTGTCCGATGCTGTAAATCCAACTTCCATGCGGACGATACCCTCTCCGAAATCTCCCTCCAGAAGTACAAACAGACTGTCGTTGTTGTATTCAATCGTTTCCGCAGCAGATGAATCAGCACATTTTTCTATCATGTGAAGGAAATTCCCGGGTTCCCGCCCCGGATAGATCATCACCTGCCTTATATCAGGTTCAATTGTAAAGAAACATGATCCATCATATCCTGTTCCGGCGCCTTGCGGGTCGGTGTACTTAAGAAGAAACAGATCCGGATGAGCGATGTACATCAAACCTGAAGATATTTCCTCCTCAAGGGTCAATGCCCAGATATCCGTCTGAGAGAAGGAACCGGTCATGAAAATGGCATTCTGCATCTTCTCAAGTAATGGTTCCAGCGGCGAGACAGCGATAATTGAAGAATAGAGTACAATATACAGCATACCTGCTCAATCCTTTCAAAAGCCGGGTTTAGAATGAAGTATCAACGACCGCATCCGTTCCGATAACTATTACAACTCCCTGATGGTGAGGAGCAACAGTCGAGATGATATCCCCACCGGGCTGAACCGGTACTGAAGAATGTGATGAAAGCCAGGAAGATAATGAATCAGATACAATATTTGCCTGAAGAAGATAACCCTCCGGGTAAAGTACAAGTGTTACGTCCGGCGCACCGTAATCCTCAACGATAACAGGTGAAGCACCGGCGGAAATAAGAAGTGTTTCCAGCTGAATAATACTCGCAGACACAGCGGGAGAGCTGACAAGAGCAACCTCTGGAAATGGAGTTAATTCAACATGATTTTGATCCACAGGCACAGACAGATCCGGATTCCCGGACAGTTCAAAATCAATTTTTCGTACTGCAAGCTGTGCATCATGATTGAGCGGTGAATCAGGAAAACGGTAAATGAGACTGTTGAAGTTCTCTCTGGAACTGGAAAGGCTTCCTCTGAAATACTGCTGTGAAGCTCTCGAAAAGATTGATGCATCATCATCACCAACGGTCAAACCGGACCGATCAACACTTTCGTTTCCCTGACCACAGGAGGTAGCAATCACAAGAATGGCAAGTACAACAATTGATACTCTATTCATCACTTTCACCGGTTCCCTCCAGCTCGTCCGGGGTTATAAGGACGTTTCTTGCTTTGCTTCCCTGAAACGGACCCACAACACCCGCCTGCTCCAGCATATCGATCAGACTGGCTGCACGGGAGTATCCAACTCTCAGCCTTCTCTGAATAATGGACACTGAACCCTGCTGAGTGTGAACAACAATCTGTTTTGCTTTTTCAAAAAGCGGGTCATCAATCTTTATCGCACATGGATCCATAAGGTTCCCGCCAATATCATCAGGGATTTCAAATTCAAATGGAACTTCAGGCTGATCTTTTAAATGCTCAACGATTGTTCTGATTTCTTCAGTCGTGATAAACGAACCATGGATTCTAACCGGTTCAGGTGTTGCTGTCGGAAGGAACAGCATATCGCCCTTGCCAAGAAGCTTTTCCGCACCATTCATATCCAGGATTGTGCGTGAATCGGTTTTCGATTGGACGTTGAACGCGATCCTTGACGGAAAATTCGCCTTTATCACACCTGTGATAACATCAACTGAAGGCCGCTGTGTTGCAAGAACCATATGAATGCCCACAGCTCTGGCCATATGAGCAAGCCTCGCAATTGCCGGCTCCACTTCCCTTGATACGGTGAACATAAGATCGGCCAGCTCATCTATGAATACAACGATAAATGGAATGCGTTCATCTTCAGACTCAGTTGTAATCCTTGCGTTAAACTCTGTAATGGATCGCACTCCAATTCTGGAGAGTCTTTTGTATCGGGTTTCCATCTCTGAGACGAGTGCGTCCAGCAGCAATGTTGCCTTTTCCGTCTCCAGAATTACTGGCGCCCACAGGTGCGGGATGCCTTCGTAGATGGAAAGTTCCAGCATTTTCGGGTCAATCATCGCAAGTCTGACTTCCGCCGGAGTCCTGGTAAGGAGAAGAGACACAATAATGGAATGCATGCAAATGCTCTTGCCGGAGCCTGTTGCTCCCGCTATCAGAAGATGAGGCATGGTGGTTATATCGGCAACGAACGGTTCTCCTTCGATCTTTTTCCCGAGCGCAATCGGCAGATGCTGATCTGAAATCGAATCCATTATCTCTCTCAGATAAACAGTTTCCGGAAAAGGATTTGGAACTTCAATTCCCACAGCTCCCTTCCCCGGTATAGGGGCAAGAATGCGAATTCTGCGGGCTTTCAGAGCAAGAGCAAGATCATCCGAAAGAGATACGAATCTGTTTACTTTGATTCCGGGACCGGGAGTAACTTCAAATCTGGTGATTACAGGACCGGGATAACTGTTCTCAATACGGCATTCAATCCCGAAATCATCAAGCTTTTCAACAAGGAGTTCACCCTGTTCCTTCATCATCTGAGGTGAAGTTCTCTTTCTTAAACGCTCATCAGGCAGTTCAAGACAGGAAATCGGAGGAATTACAAAACCGGCAAGATCATGCTGATCTGTTCTCCTGGGGGTTCGTGATTTTCCGGAAACAGGTACGGGTTTTTTATCAAGGGAAGGCTCGACAGCGATTTCTTCCTTCAAAAATGGAAGATCCGTAATCTCTTCTTCGCTCTGTTCTCTTGACCAGGCGTTTGGTGTAGGAGATCCGGATTCTCCTTTTAATCGGGTAGTCTTGCTCTTTATTCTCTTCTGCCTCATACCGCCGAGAAGTCTTAAAAAACTGTCTGCGAGAGACTGGAAATCTCTGCCGATATCCCAACCTGTGAAAGCTACAAGGGATGCTACAAATGCTGTGAACAGAATCAGAAATGCGATCGGAGCTCCGGTGAGCGGGATAAGGATATCACCAAGCCCGCCGGCAATGCTGCCTCCGGGAATATCATGAAAACCACCGGACAGGCGGCTTATCACCAGGTCAATGACAGCCGTGAAGAAATATCCGATAACAGCTATTCCTGATAGAATCCTGAATCCGGCTTTTTTCATCCTCAGATCAAGCAGCCAGGCTCCTGCCTGAAATAGAAACAGTGGAAGCAGGATGGAAAGATAGCCCAGATGCCCAAGGAGAAACTTGCGAATCTGTTCAGTATCTTCAGTCGCGGGAATTGCGAGTATGATCGCGAGTGCTACGCCAAGGAAAAAAACAAGAACAACAGAGATATTACGCAGGCGATTTACCTTTCGCTTTTTAATTTTTCTTCTTCTTGCTGATTGCCTCTGTCTTGATGCCATTATATTTGCCTTATAGTGTTGCCATTTGAATCAGTGGGAAATGCCGGATCGCTCTCCAGTTTTCCGTCAATCAAGTATTTGTATTTGAAAGTCTGTCCTGAGACCGTATCTATCTCCGCTACCCAGCTGCCGTCAGGAAGCCTCTGCATCGAATTTCTGTCTTCATTCCAGTTATTGAATTTCCCGACAACGGATACTTTTATCGCATTCTTTGCTGTAAGACAGAGGAAATTAATTTTGATTTTTTTACCTAACTTTGCCTGTATGGACTGCTTCATATCGTTATATGGTCTGAATACAGGTCGTATTCGAGGAGGTATCTCAATTATCCCATCGCCCTGTGGATCGCGTGCTCTCCTTTTTCTCCCTTCTTTTGATTCGAAGCAACCGAACCCTCGAAGATAAATAGTCTCCCCGGCACACAGGCGCGCTGTGATAGTATCCAGCAACGCTGAAAGGACAGTCCGCGTATCTTTTCGGCTCACACCGGTTCTTTCAGCCACTTCGCACGCAAGCTCTTCTCTGGTCATGATACTCCCTGCTATCTCACCTTGTTAACACACGTTGAACTCAATACACTCTTTACTGTTATCCGTCAAGCTATACCGCATTGAAAACATAACTCTCTGGTGTCCCCATTCTCTGCTATTCATCGATCGAATGTTTCTCTCCCGCAGCCGGTTTTAATGTGTTATCATAATTCCATGAAGAAGCATAACAGTCAATCCGCATCAATCTTTATTGCAGGCCCTCCCTGTTCGGGCAAATCTGAAGTGGGATGTATCCTCGCATCCAAGCTTGAATTACCGTTTTACGATCTGGATACTGTTATTGAATCTTTCGCTGGAATGCGGATCTCCGAGATTTTCAGAACATCCGGAGAAAACAGATTCAGAGAGCTGGAATCCGACTGCCTGGAACGATTGCTGAAAAAGAATGAGAGTATTATTCTCGCTCTCGGAGGCGGCTGCCTTCTTCAGGAGACAAATCTCCTGGCAGTCAAAGAGAGGGGAACTCTTTTCACTCTTACCGCCTCTTCCGAAACTCTTCAAAGAAGAAGAGAACAGCAGAACGGAAAGCGCCCGCTCGCTTTCGATGAAACCGCCCTCCTCAGACTTCTTTCAGTGAGAAAACAGCACTATGATTCGCTACCGAACCGGATTGATACCACGCACCTCTCTCCAGAAGAGGTCGCAGCCAGAATTGCAGCTTTAATTAGTGACAGGCAGTAACAAGTTTAAGTTGCAAAAAGTTGATTGTGCTTCTACTTTTTGGTTGCAATAAGTTGTAACAAC
>JAUXIK010000149.1 GCA_030620995.1 Candidatus Aegiribacteria sp. | reverse complement strand
AATGAAACTGAAGAACAGACTTCGGGTCCTACGAGCGGAGAAGGAAATCAGTCAGAAAGAGCTTGCGGAAGAAGTAGATCTCAGCAGGCAGACAGTAAACTCAATTGAACGGGGAAAATTCAATCCTTCGATTATTACGGCGTTGAAAATCTCAGAATTCTTTGAGGTTCCTGTTGATGATGTTTTTAAGCTTGAGGAAGAAGAGTGATATGAAATCAATCAAGGGTAATTACATTTTATGGTCCGCAGTTCACCTTGCCACTGGAATACTATTTATAGTTCTTAGTCTGTTCTGGGATACAGATTTGCTTGTTGAAGACCATTACATGTACATTCTGGCGGCATCAATGTTACCCGCCTTTATTTTTGTGATGTACTTCAACTGGGGTCATAAACCTGATGAACGTGAGGAGCACATATTAAGAAAAGTGGCATCATATGCATGGAGTGCAATAACAGTGGTTCTTCTTGGTATGTATGGGAGACTTAACAAGGGATGTGATCCTACTCCACTTTGGATCGCTGCTCTATGGGGCGTTGCTCTAATTTCAAAAGGTGGATTCGGACTGTATTTCTTCATTCGGGAATAATTTGATTCAATCCAACATGAGCGGTTCATATGAAGTGCCCAACCTTTGATGCTGTGGCAACATTCGGAGCGCCCCTTCGCGTATGTGGATAAGATATCCCAACCTGTGGCCAAGAATGATATCCCCTTCATCGGAGATGTAACAGCATGAAAAGCCCTCCGGGAACTGAACGCCGGGAATGAAAGAAACAAAAGTATCGCTGAACAGAGAAGCAATCACTATGCTGTCGCCACGGCACCAGATGTCCTTCGGTCCCTTCAGATAACTGTCTATTTCATGGAATTCCCATTCACCATCAATGCAGCCCGGGTTTCTCCACCAGCCGGCGCCCCCTTCGGCACAGGCAATGCCAGCCACATCCATGAGGGAATCATCGTCCATATCAACTGCAAAGCATTTCTTTACTCCGACCTCAATCGTGCCGATATAGTGAACAACCGGAAGTAAGTCGCGATTCTCTATGCAGATCACACCGCTTCCGAAGCCTGAGGCGAATAAATCCATGTCCCCGTCTCCGTCTACGTCACATGGAGAAATCGATTTGGCCCCCGGCATTTTCACAAGGGTCGAAACCGTACCGTCCTGGTCTACAAGAACAATGATTCCCGGATTAAACAGAGCCACTGCTAATTCCGGAGCAGAAGGAGTGTTCCAGAACACTTCGCATATCCTGTCCGGGCCTCCCGGAAGCAGTATCATCCGATTGTTAATGACGATGGATTCACCTGAAAAGTCTGCTGCAGCGAGTTCTCCGTTCCACAGGCAGATATCACGGGGCTCCAGAACTTTGTAAGGCAGAACATCCACTGTATAGCCGGTATCCGCAATGCAGATCACAGATCGATCAATGCATGCTACCGCGACCCCTCTGTCCAAAGGATGAATGGCCACCGGAATACCAGGCAGCGGGATTACCTGTACCGCAGAGCCTAGAAGATTGAGAAAGTTGAGAAGGTCAAGAATCAGACGGATCATGCGGGAAGTTCCCAGGGATGATCCGCATCCTTCAGCAGATATCCTTCAGGTATCTTAACCGGTGTGAATCCGCAGTCCTGCCAGAATTTTCCAATCTTCAGATGGCCCAGAGCCACAGCATTTGAGATCATCTCTCCCCATAAAGCCGGAACCACTGCGACCAGCGGTTCCATGTTGGGAGCAAAGGCCACCGAGGGAAGATGAGGTCTTTGAATGAAGCATCTGATAATTCTGTCAACCTGATGCGGCATCACAAGGGGCATATCGCATGGAAGAAACATCACACAGTTATCTTTGAGCGCATGCAGAACAGCTTCGATCCCTCCCATGGGTCCTTTTCCGGGATGTATGTCTGTAATGCCTCCGGGACCGGAAGTATAAACATCGCTGCAGCTGGAAGAGCTCAGAATTCTCAATGCGTTCTCCTCCATGGACATACCGCTGGTAAGTATCATCGTGCGTTTGTCTTTTCCCATCCTGCCTGATTTCCCGCCTGCAAGCACCACCCCGTATACCCCTGTCATTGAAGCGGTCTTTCAAAGTTCGATATCTTGAATCCGCTCCGAACCTTCCTGATCGTATTGATGATCCATAGAATGAAATAGCTCCAGAAAAGAACTGAGAAAAGAACTGGAAAAAAGGACAGGAAGGCGGCTATTGCGGCCATGTTCATCCAGGGGTGAAACACAGCGGAAAGCAGATATTCGATTCTGCCGGATCTGGGATTCCTGACAAACAGCATTTTCAGAGACTCCTGTTCGCCCTGACCTGCCCGGGTCCCGGGGTGATTAAAGAAGCTTTCAAGGAGGGTCTCCACCGCGCAGAATCTCACCACAAGCCAGAGACCGGCCATAACAGTTCCGGCTATTACAGCTCTGAAATCACCGGTCAGGTTGTACATACCCCATCCCCAGGCGCCATAAAAGAGTCCTCTTGAACCGGTATCCCCGATCTTATCGATGAATTCACCGCCTGCTTTGCGGCTGCTTCCCGTGAATCTGGCCACCTCTCCGTCGCATGCATCAAGAACGAAGGAAAGCTGAAGAAGAAAAGCACCTGCAACGAAACAGGCAGGTCTGCCAGGAGCAAAGAGAGCAGCTCCAGCACAGGCAAGAACACCTTTAATTACAGA
>JAUXIK010000070.1 GCA_030620995.1 Candidatus Aegiribacteria sp. | reverse complement strand
GAATTGGCCATAAGGATACGTCCCTCGGAAGTGATTCTGTATATCCCTATAACGGTATTCTCAAAAATACCGCGATAGATTTCCTTTTCCTTTTCCTTTTTATCAGTCTCGTATCTGACATGCATCTGAGCGATCTTCTCAGCGCTGATGTCACTGAAGATATTTTCTCTCAGTTCGCTGTATTTCCTTTGATAAGCAAAAGCCTGTTCAAAATCACCTTTTGCCTGAAAAAGATCGGAAAGGTACTTGTAGCTGTCCATTTCCCGGTCCTTTGTCCCGATTTCCAGAGCAAATCCCAAGCCCTTTTTCAAATAGACCAGAGCCGAATCATAGCGCTCCAGTCGAGTGTGAATACGGCCGATATGATTGTTGGAATCTGCTACGCCTCGTTTATCCCCGATCAATTCGTAGATGTCCAGAGCCTTGAGACAATGTTCCAACGCAGGTTCGTATTCTTTTTGCTCATCGTAAAGGGTTCCAATGTTCATAAAAGAGTCGGCGATACCCTTTTCATCTCCTATCTCTTCCTTGATTCCCAATGACTTCTGATAATGCTCAAGAGCACGAGCGGGATCTCCCTGTGATTCGAAGACTATTCCGATGTTGTTGTAAGAGAGCGCAATGCCCTGCTTATCTCCAAGTTCTTCAAACAATCGCAGAGCCCTGAAGTAGTATTCAAGTGCCTGATCATATTCCTTCCACTCATCGTAAATGATTCCAATGTTGTTACAACTCTTTGCTATACCTGGCTTATATCCGATTTCTTCCTTGATCTTCAGAGCTTTGATGTGATATTCCAACGCTCGTTCGTAATCACCCTGATTTTTTCGGATGTTCCCGATATTACTGTAACAGCTTGCAACACCCTTCCTGTCCCCTGTCTCCGCGCAAATCCTTAAAGACTTTGTATAGCACTCAAGCGATTTGTCATAATCGCCTTTTGACCAATATGATATCCCCATAACCATGCTGCTCTCAGCTATCCCTTTCTTGAATCCTGTTCTTTCTGCCAAAGCAAGGGCCTGGATGGCATAGTCTTCTGCCTGTTCAGGATCGGAGCGGTAAAGTGCGTAAGCTAAATCACATAACACCTTCACCATCTCTGTGCTTATTGCATCCTTTTCAGGCTGAGCACGGAGCGCTTTTAGCTTCTTTTTCAGATCTTCGATTTTATCCGTAGCCATAATCCCGTGTTTACTCATCTTCCAGTCTGCAGAAATACGTTCTTCGAGTACATTATTTGATCAAGAAGTGACAATACTCAGGAGGGTCTGTTCATGTCAAAGCCTAAAAGCAGTAAATTTTACTTCTATCGTATTTCAATCGGGAATACAACCGAAACAAGGATGTGTACTGTACTGAGATAAATCAGAATCTGTTCCTGTTCGCCTAAGGAATTAACCTGCATATTTCATCAGCTTTTAATACTGTTTGAAGACAGTTTCTTTTTTCGGATGGGAGATGTATGTCTGATCTCAAAAGGAAATACTACCTGTGGTTTATTCTGATAGCTATACTGTCACCAGCTGTTACATCTCAATGGTTTTCAACTGCTGATCTGCCCGATGTTCGATGGTGTCCGGCATGCTGTACTAATAACGGATACATATACACTATCGGCGGAGAAAAGATGGGTACCGGTCGTAATAATGTATGGTATTCGGAAATACTTGAAGATGGATCGCTGTCAGAACCATGGCTGTCAACGACTGGTCTTCCCGGCGGACGCATGTATCATGGCTGCTTTGTACATAATAACTACATTTATGTCCTTGGTGGATTGGGCAGCGGCAGCTACAGAAGTGACGTATGGTCTGCCGAGATACAGGCGGACGGATCGGTTGGTTCCTGGACTTCAACGACTGATCTGCCTTCACCCAGAAGCGGTTTCAACATGGCAGTCTGCAATGGATATATATATGTAACAGGTGGTTACAATGGCAGCAGTGATCTTACGGAAGTCGTATTTGCTCAAATAAATGACGATGGAACAATTGGAACCTGGGAATCAACCACGAACATGCCGGCCGCGCGGAGATGCTGTCGTTGCTTTGCTTACAACGATTATCTGTATATAACAGGCGGGCACAGCAGTTCACTTACATACTATGCTGATATATGGTTTGCGCAATCAAATCCTGACGGTACAATAGGCTCCTGGACATCTACAACTCCGCTGCCTGCAGTATCCGGACTGCATGGCTGTTGCGTGGAGAATGGAAATGTTTACATCACAGGCGGACAATGTTTAACCTCTTACTACAATACAGCAAGTACTGCCGGCATACAGATATCCGGGCCTCTGGATCCATGGACATCATTTCCCAACATACCCGAGTCGCGCTCAGGGCATGGATATTGTTCCTATGACGGCTACCTGTACATTATCGGCGGGACGAACTGGAGTGGTAATTTAGAGTCGGTTCGCTATGCACATACTTCATCAGTAGGGATTGCTTCCCCGGAATATCCAATACTGTCAGGGGCTCAGATTCCTCAGATATCCCCCAACCCATTCCATAGTACAACCAGGATCACCTATTCCCTCTCGGAACCAGCACATGTCATTATTCGTATTTATGACTGTTCCGGAAGGATGATAAGGAATCTGACTGATGGAGAGATGGGTGGCGGCGAACACAGTGTTTTCTGGCATTGCAGAGATGACAACGGCAATGAAGTTCCGCCGGGAGTCTACTACTACAGTTTGAGCATTGATTCCAGTGTATTTACGGGTAGATTGGTGAATCTCAAATAGGGGTCAGGTCTTGCATTTTAGCATTATTATTAAATTAATCTATATCTATTATAATAATTATCGGATGAGGAACTGATGGAAAAGGCTTTTACCGCCGGATTGAATCCGGTCGATTTGCAGACCTGAACAGGTAGCGATAGAAAATCCTGTCCGGCATTCTATTTACGATTTGTACCAGACAGGCTATTACCAGCCACGTAAATCCGACTCTTGCCAGAAGCACGCCCGTTATACTTCCTCCCAGAGACATCATTAGAAGCGTGTCTTCCACAATGGCGTGGGAAAGCCCCATCAGTGACATGGAGAAGAACACGTTCTTCGAGGAAAGCCTTCCTGAAGAGACGTCTCTTATTATCAGACCTCCTCCATAGGATATTCCCAGCACCATTCCCAGTATAGTTACGGTAGTTGCTGATTTACCTATTCCCATTGAAGTCAGAATCGGTTCAAGCAGTATCCTCATAATTCTTGTGATTCCGAGTCTGTCCAGGATTTTCATAAGGATGATCAATCCGAGTACAATTATAAAGATGATTGAGAGATTCTGAAGTTGGGATAAAGCCCAGGAAGATAGCGTACCATCAGTTGGTGAGGCTTCCCAGAAGATTCTCCCTTCATCCTGCAGGAAATCTCCCATTTCATAGATACTGTGAAGGATGATACCGAGCAGAAAAGCGCTCAGTATTCTGAAGGGAACCATGAAACGAATCCTGACTCCAGCCTTTCTGGCAATTGATATTTCCACCGGCATGGAATGTGCAACCAGAATCATGCAGGTCATGACCGTTATCTGTGCTGTGGACAGGTGAAGCTCTGGTGCAATAGTCGCGAATATGACAATGCCGCCGTACATGTTTGTTATAACCGCGGTTGCCCAGACCAGTCCCATTTCTCCGGGAAGCCCAACGAGCTTCATTACTGGCGCAAAAGCAAAAGCAATGTACTTAACAAGACCCAGTTCGCTGAGAACCTTAACAATGATAATAACAGGTACCATTATGCGGAAAAGAACAAGGCTGACCTTCCCGGCTTCTTTAATCTGGTTCCAGATAGACAATAATGCAGTCACGGTATTCCTTCCCTGGTATGTTCGAAAGATAAGTCTTTTTGATATAATCCAAGTACCTGCCGGATTTCTGTACCGTATCAGGTTGAGAGGAGATCATGGAAATAGCACAAAGTCTTTTCAGGATTTTTCATGATAGGGGAGAAGAGCTTTATCTTGTTGGAGGGTACGTCAGAGACCTGCTCCTTGGAAGAGCTACAGGGGATTATGATTTTGCAACAAGCGCTCTGCCCGATGTAACAAGGAATATTCTGGAGTCCGGAGGTTTCAAGGCAATTCCAATAGGCATTGAGTTTGGAACTGTCGCCACATTTCTGCAGAGCGGGCCGGAAAAGACCGAGGCTCAGATAACAACTTACAGATGCAGGGAAAGCTATCGTAAGGGCTCCCGCCATCCTGATGTAGTATTCGGAAAAAACCTTGAAGAAGATTTGACAAGGCGTGATTTCACAATCAATGCGATGGCTATGAGTGAAGAGGGGATGATCATTGATCCGCTTGGAGGCAGGTGGGATCTGGAAAACGGAATTATCAGAACACCACTTGAACCGGATGTGACTTTCAGGGAAGATCCGCTCAGGATGCTCAGAGCTTTTCGGTTTGCCTGCCGCCTGGGATTCTCTCTTCATCCATCGGTTCTTGATGCTGTAAGGAAGCTTCACAAAAAAATAATGAACATCTCCAGGGAACGCTGGAAGCTGGAGATGGATCTGATACTCACCACTCCTGATGGGAATTCCGTGGCGGATACCCTTCAGGAAATGAAGGAATCCGGTATCCTGACGGATATGATACCTCAATTTGAAGAGATGTTCACACTGAATGGAGTGGGACAGGGAAAGGCTCACTTTACCGATATCTGGAATCATACTCTTGATGTCATTCGGTATCTGAAATCAACCGATAAATGTTTGCGGTGGGCTGCACTCCTTCATGATATAGGAAAACCGGAGACAAGAATGATAGACGACGAGAGAAATCCTCATTTCTACAAGCATGAGGAGTCCGGGGCCTTCATTGCGACCGCGACGGCCGAGAATTTCAGGTTCTCGAAGAAAGAGCGTTCGTGTGTTACTTTCCTGGTTAAGAACCATATGAGACCTGTTCTTTATTCGAAGCAATGGAGTGACCGGGCTGTTCGGAAGTTAATCCGTGATTCAGGGGAGTATCTGGAACGTCTTATTGATCTATGTTCTGCGGACATAGCTGCGCATAGCACCCACTTCGCGGAGGATGGTTCAAAGAGATTGAGAGAACTCAGAATCCGAATGGATGAAATGATCCCTGATTCAGGAGAACGAATCCTTCCGAAGGAACTTGGACAGGAGCTGCTGCGTATGGCTGGGAGTGATCCGCTTAAAACTTCTGAGATCAGTGTAATACTGTCAAACCTTGAAGAACTCGTTCACGAAGGTGTTCTTCCTGCAATGGCATCCTCCAGTATTTATCTTGACTACATAACCGAGCATCCTGAACTGCGAATTCAGAATTGCTGAGAATTCAATCAAACTAATAAAATCAAGCTTGACTCTGTCAATTTGATAAACATATTACTGACCGAACGGTCAGTCAGCTATTTTGATAATGAAAAGTATTTAGCAATAGATCTGGAAGGATAATAATGTCAGGAGCCAAAAAAGAGGAAATACTCAATGCAGCGGAGGAATGCTTTGCTGAAAAGGGTTTCTCCGGTACATCAATGAAGGAAATTGCTGAACGGGCTGGTGTTGCAAAGAGTCTTATTTATCACCATTTCGATTCAAAGCAGCATTTATGGAAAGAAAGCGCGGAGCGGCGAGTTACCGGGTTCGGAATGTACTATGGCATCAGGGAAATGGTCGATCTTCTAAAAACCGATGGAATCGACGGGCTGAGAAAAAGCGGCGAATACAAAGTATTCTTCAGATTTCTGCAGAAGCATCCACAATTTGTCAGGATGATCGCGTGGCTCGATGCGGAACGTTCCTTTCCAGTTCCTATGATACCACCTCCTGAACTCAGGAATGTTATACTCGACAGCCTTTCTGAACTTCAGAAAGACGGAATCCTGAGAAAGGATGTGAATCCGGGAGTGTTTGTAATTGTCTTTATTGCAATATGCAAAATCTGGTTCATTTCGCACGATTGCATGACTGCCTGGCTGGGGAATGAATCGGAATCTGTAGAGAAGGGTGAGAAATACATTGAGTCAGCTATGAGTATCCTTCTTAATGGAATGGCAGATGGAAAATGAAGAATTCCACCGTTCCTGTTCTGTTATTACTGTTTCTTCTGTTTTCCTGTGGTTCGGAAATTGAGAGTGACAAATCGATTCCGGTAACAGTAATAATTCCGCGACCGCAGGTAATAAGTGAAACGATCGTTACGCTGTGCAGACTGGAATCCGGGCAGGAAGCGATTATCAGTGCCCTGACACCCGGAAGGGTTCAGAACGTCCTGGTGAAAGAAGGGGATACTGTCTCTGAAGGAGATATTCTTGTCGAGCTTTCCACAGATCAGCGGTATAGCAGCGCTGTTAGCTTATCAATTGCGCAGATATCCGCTGCCAGGACACTGTCTGCAAACGCTCAGGCTGATCTTGCCAGGTCCGAGAGGTTATACGTATCAGGAGTGATAAGTGAAACCGAGTACGAGCGATCAGTAAGTATTTCTCTGGCTGCTGATGCTTCGGTTCAGGGTGCTCTAGCAGGGTGGGCGAGTGCCAGGAGTATGGAGGAAAGCGGTTTGATCACTGCTTCATTCAGTGGCACAGTGACAAGGATCTGGGCTCGTCCGGGGGATATCTCGAACGGTCCCATGGTCTCGATTGCAGGAGTAAGCCTGATACAGGCCGAGCTGCTCCTGGCCGAAAGGCATCTTCAGAAGCTGGCCGCAGGGCAGCCGGTTCTGTTCTCTACCGAACATTATCCGGGCGAGCTGTTTCAAGGTGAAGTTGCTTCAGTATCCCATTCAGTGGATCCTTTATCAGGACTCGTGCCGGTGATTGTTCAGTTCCATGACAGTTCAGAATTACTTCGCTCCGGCATGACAGGCAGCGCGACCATAGCTCTGGAGACAGTTCAGAATGCGATTGTACTGCCTCAACGTGTGCTGAAACCCATTGACGGCAATTCCTGGGAAGCGGTTCTGATTCGAAATGGTATCGCCGTAACAGTACCGTTGGAAACAGGAATAGTAAATGGAACGGATTTTGAGATAACAGAGGGTATTTCTCCGGGAGATACAGTAATAGCGCTTGGCCATCACCTTGCTTCCGATGGTGATCCGGTAAGAGTGGTGCGATAATGAGTCTTGCAGGACTGGCGGTACGCAGGAGAATAACATTTATCATGGTCTTTCTGCTTCTGGCAGGAGCCGGATTATTCGCAACCACGCAACTTGGAATTGATTACTTCCCGAAAGTCGACCTTGGAAAGGTCGTTATAGTCACAGTCCTGCCCGGAGCCGGATCTCTCGAGATGGAGGGTCTCATTACGGAACCTATTGAGGACGCTGTTTCCGGGGTCGAAGGAATCGAGACTGTTCTCTCCAACTCAAAAAACGGGCTCAGTGTTATTACTCTCGAATTGACGAACAGCGCTGATATTAATCAGGCGGAAAGCGATATTCGTGACGCGGTTGACCGGATGAAGAATCAGCTGCCTGACGGATCATCAGATCCGCTTATCTGGACTATGTCATCGAGCATGAAGCCGCTTGTTATGGTGACTTTTTCAAGTGAAGTGATGAACGGAGCGGAGTTGAGAAGCCTGATTGAGGAGGAGATTACACCGAGACTCAGCAGGGTTGAAGGTGTCTCATCCGTGAATCTGGCAGGGGGGCAGATAAGGCAGATAAATGTTGAAATTGATCCGGTGCTTCTATCCGAGAGGGGCATTCCTCTCGCTCAGGTTTATGCTGCGCTGGACGCGGTCGGCGGTAATCAGCCGGGTGGTGATATCGAGGACGGTGGCATGGAATTCGCTGTAAGTGTCCAATCCGGGTTCGAGGACATTAACAGCATCCGGGAACTGGTCATCGGTGTTCATGAGGGGCGCCCTGTAAGCCTGGATGAAGTTGCCGATATAAATGACAGTTACAGGGAACCCCAGAATTATATTTACATCAATCAGGGTAATGCCGTACTGGCCATTTTCAGAAAGAGCGCGGATGCGAACACGGTGAATACATGCAGAAGGCTTGAGTCTGCGATAGATGAGGTAGCCTCCGAATATTCCGGTACTCTGGACTGCACAATAATTTACTCCCAGCAGGGATTCATCATGCGGTCGATAAATGATTTGCTGCTTACCGGCATTCAGGCAGTGTTCCTTGCCGCGGCTGTTCTTACGCTCTTCCTGGGTTCAATTTCGAATGCCGGAATTGTCAGTCTTTCGATGCCCCTTTCATTCATTGCTTCGTTTGCCGCGATGTATCTTCTCGGTGTAAACCTCAACATCATGTCCCTGGCCGGCCTCAGTATCTCAATCGGGATGATTGTGGACAACTCAGTCGTGGTTCTGGAGAATATTCACAGATGGAGGAGAGAGGGCGAAGGTCAGAAAAAGGCTGCGGAACATGGAGCATCGCAGGTGGGGATGGCGGTAACCGCTTCAACACTGACAACAGTAGCTGTGTTTATTCCAATGTTGTTTGTACCCGGTATGACCGGTCAGATATTCAGGGATTTGAGTATAACGATAGCTGTTGCATTGTTCATATCTCTTTTTGTTTCTCAATCTCTGATACCTCTTCTTGCCTCAGGGTCGAAGAGACTTATTAAAGAGCATTCAGAGAGGTCTATTTCCAGCAGGATACAGCATAGGCTCAACAGACTTGAAGAGCGGTACTCACGGACAGTATACTGGATGACAGGTCATTCACGATATGTATTCATTCCTGTGGCTCTGCTTTTTGCGGTTTCGCTGTTCATGATGAGATTCATCCCAAGTACGTTTCTGCCGGAGCCGAAGGAAGGAGTTATCGATATTGATATCAGCCTTGCTCCGGGAACAGGACTTGAGTTCACCGACAGTATTTTCGTGGAAATAGAGAACTCTATCCTGGAATTGATAGAACCGGGTGATCTGTCCAACTCCTATCTGAGTATTGGAAGAAGCGAAGGAATGGGCGCGATATTCGGTTCCGCAGCTTCCAGCAGCGGAAGCCTGCAGCTCTACTTCACCATGGAAGGCGAGAGATCGAAGAGCATTGAGGAATATGATGCAGCAATCCGCGAAGTTTTAGAGCAATTTCCAGGTATTGTATTCAGTCTCTCCAGCGGAATGCCGATAGGCAACGAATTTCCGATCAATATCGTTATCTACGGCAGTGATCTTGAAGTGCTTCGGAATATCGGGGAAACAGTCAGCCGGGAAATGATCCGCATTCCGGGCACAGTTGACGTATCATCCTCACTTAAGAATCGGCTGATACAGGTTGATTTCATTCCATCTGACAATGTCCTGTTCCTTCGAGGGCAGTCGCCTGCGCGTTTGGGTACAGAGATAACTATTGGTGTTCTGGGACTGGATGCAGCTTCATATACTGAAGACAGCAGGCAGTACGACATCAATCTTCATTATCGTGAAAATTCAAGGTCGACAAGGGAAGAGATTGCTGGACTTGTCGCATATGGTCTTCCACTTGATGCCTGGGGCAGTTTTGGGAACACTCTCGTGCCTGAGGATATTGGAAGGAGAAACAGGTCGCGGAGCGTATCGGTCACCTGCCGGATACTTGATCGTTCTCTTGGCGAAGTTGCGACGGACGTGGAAACTATGATGGATACACTGGATCTGGGCGGGCACAGGTACGAGATCCTTGGGGATATTAAAGACAAGGGGGAGGCTTTCGGCAGCATGGCTCTTGCCATCTTTGTCGCAATCATCCTTGTTTACATGGTGATGGCGTCACAGTTCGAATCTCTTCTTGAACCTTTCATTATAATGGTGGAAATTCCTCTTGCGATGATAGGTGTTATCTGGACATTGTTACTTACAGGTACAACCATGGGGCTGACATCCATTGTCGGGCTTCTCATGCTTACCGGGATTGTGGTCAATAATGGTATAGTATTCATCGATTTTGCCAACAAGCTGCGCCGTGAATCAGGGATGTCCTCAAGGGAAGCAATTGTACTTGCAGGGAGGAAGAGGCTCAGACCTATACTTATGACCACTTTCACGACAATACTGGCTCTGATGCCTCTGTCTATAGCGGCAACAGACAGTTCCGTAATGTGGGCTCCCATGGCTAGAACCGTATCGGGCGGGCTGGCAGTGGCAACATTCTTCACTCTTGTTGTACTGCCCTGCCTGTATGTGAAGCTCGACCACTGGCACAAAAAACGGAACGGGTGAGGATTTCATAATAACTTACTTCCGAAAAAATTCCTCAATTCGATCGAATGCTTTTTCTATTATAGCCTCCGGTACGCAGAATGACATGCGTACATGGTTTTCTCCTGTTGGACCAAAGGCGATGCCAGGAGTTACGGAAACTTTGACTTCGTGCAGAAGTTCTCTGGCGAAATGCAGAGATCCCCGGCTGATAGAAGAGTGAAGTACTTTCGGGAACATAAGATAGGAACCTTCAGGTTTTTGATAGCTGAAACTTTCAGGAAGCCTGTCAAGTCTGCTGCACATCAGGTCGCGGGCGGAGCAGTACTTTTTTCTGAAATTCTCGACGCATTCCTGAGTTCCCTGCAATGCGGCAAGAGCGGCGTATTGTGAAATAACAGGTGCGCAAATGGTCACCGGTATATGAGCTTTATTGATCTGTGGAATAATACTGCTGTCGGCATGCAGATAGCCTATCCTCCATCCGGTCATCGCGTAGGTTTTTGTCAGAGTAAAACAACTTATTACATTCTTCCTCAGCTCCGGTATGGAGGCAATGCTGAAATGGCATGCATCATCGTAAACAAAATACTCGTAAGCCTCATCTGTGATGATAAAAAGGTTGTTCTCAAGAGCGATCTCTCCAAGATCACGAAGAATGCTTTCCGGGAATACGGAACCGGTGGGGTTTGCCGGGCTGCACAATATTATTGCCTTTGTCTTATCTGTGATCCTGTCACTGATCGCCTGTAGATCCAGCCTGAAACCATCATCTTCTATCGTTGGAGCAAAAACCGGTATGCCTGAAGCCATCCTAACTTGCCTGGCATGTGTCGAGTATGTGGGTGTGGGGAGAATAACCTCATCTCCAGGATCGATAACGGCCATAACAGCAGCTGCAAGGCCTTCGATAGCCCCAACTGTGACAATTATATCGGTTATATCTGCTTTGATATTGTTATCCTTCAACAGTTTCTGGCAGATAGCTCGCCTGAGTTCCGGAAGCCCCTGGCTTGTCGAATAACCACCAGTAAGTCCGCTTCTGATAGCTTTTACAGCGGCTTCCCTGATGAATTCAGGGGTGTCTGATGTCGGCTTTGCCCAGGAAAGAAAAGCCACATCATCGTATTGCTTTGAAAGTCTTGTCATCTCGTGAATGGCGGATTTCGTAATGTTCATTACTCGTTCAGAAACATCTGGAAACGTACTCATTTTGCCTGTTACAACCTTTCTTCTCTAAATCAGTTCTGCTTTTACAGAATAGTATATGTATCATCAGTTTCGCTATCAAGTCCGGACTTCAACACCTTATTCGCAGCAAACTGTTCTGGAATCAGGCTTGTCTTACTGTGCCTTTCCTGTATCGTTCAGTCTGGAGGAACAGAAAATTGTCATTTTTGATTGTCAGACTACGGAATATACTCCTTTCAAGGTCCTCTCTCCCGGATCCGGACGTGCCGGGGCTTGATTACCTTCCTGTTGAGAAGGATGGCATCTCGATTTTCACTATTTTACTCTTTTGAAGATTCTCAACACTGAGTTGAGAAGAATTTCCTTTTCAGGGGCATTGAAACAAATATATGTTCAGGATAATTACACTCTTGTTCGACAGAAGGTCTCCGATCTGTTCAGATTCATCTAACCAGCTTGTGACTAGATTCACGGTTCCCGTAGAATTGAGGATCGAATTTTGCATTTAGCATTTTATTTACTATATTTTTATTAAGTGTTAAAATGCAAACCAAGCCCATATTACTATTATTTCGTTTGGAGTCATCATGAAAAGTACCGGTTTCTCTGTCATGTTCATATCACTACTACTTATAAGTTTCATCTGCCTGTCGTGCGATGACAATACCGGACCTGACTTCAGCGGCGAGGTTCCTGAGCCGTCCGTTCTGTCGCTTGACATAGCTTCCTGGAGCTATGCCTGGCTCAGATGGAATTTCACATCTGTGCCGGAGGACGAGTTCGGATCTTACAGGCTCTACAGCTCCGATTCCCCGGGGATCCAGAGCGATACCAGCGCTGCATTGATGATCTACTCCATTACCAGCAAGTACTTTTGTACACACATAGACTCATTGGTCGTACCCGCCGAGACCAGTCACTATGCCCTGCTCACAACAAGCTCCGAGGGATCCACATCCTGGAGTAACGAGATTGCTGTTGATGTTCCCGACCGTGAGCCGGACAGTGTTGCTGCTGTGGTGGCTGTCGGCAGCTGGCCGGTTGAAGTATGCTGTACTCCGTCTGGTGACTATGTGTATGTCTGCTGTTTCGATGAATGTGAGGTTCACGTTATTCGCACCTCAGATAATGCTGTGACGGCTACAGTGGAGCTGGAGTACGGACCGGTTGCAATCTGTTGTCTCAATTCGGGTGAGTACGTCTACGTTTCACATTACGGAGGTGTATCGGTCATCCGTACATCAGATAATGCAGTCACTGCAGA
>JAUXIK010000128.1 GCA_030620995.1 Candidatus Aegiribacteria sp. | reverse complement strand
CCTGATCGATGGCTTTCATCCGGAAGGATTTACTACATCGAGGAAAGCATGTTCTCAGGATTACCGTCAGTTGGTGAAATTCTTGCTGCATGGCCAGCCTCGCTTTCTTCATCAAGAACCGACCAACTATCTCTCCTTCAGGTGTTCCAGATGTGTATGCTTCTGTTTTCTGCTATTGCGGCATGGAAAATTCTTGGGATGGGTAGAAAAGGTTTACTGATAACAGTCATTGCCTGCATGGCAACTTCCATGCTTAACGGCTGGGCTTCACTGCCTAAAATAGAAATGACAGCGCTCTATTTTTCAACAGTTGCAATGTGTCTGATCTACAGAGGATATATTCAAAGGGATGGAAAATTCGATCCCGTTCCCTTTCTCGCCATGGGATTAGCTCTGGGAACGAAACTGACGGCATATATTCTGCTTCCTTCTTTTCTGATGCTTGCTTATGTAATCCCGATACATAGAAAACTGAAGATTATGTTTGTCTGGTGCGTAATTCTGACAGTCATTCCGCTGACATTTGCTGTAAGGACGATGATATATACAGGAGCACCTTTCTATCCACTTTCGATTTCATTCTTCAGTGCTGATGAGGATCACTTCCTTCCGGAGATTCCGGAGATGACCCTATTGGCCAGAGAAAACGCGGCGCCCAATGATCTGCTGGTTAATACGGAGCCGGAACCATTATTCGTGAATGTTTCCGAATTGATTTCTTCCTGGGGTTTACCTGCATTACTCTTTTTACTTGGCATGTTTTCTCTAACCATGCGGGGGAAACTGTCCAGTGCCCTCATTCCACTTTCTGCTGTGCTTGTGTATTGCCTGATTGCTTCATTAGTATTCAATCCTCTCAGGTGGGGTGCGAAGTACGCGTTTCTTATGTCTCCTTTTCTGGCAGCAATTGGTACCAGATGGACTAAGAATCTTGTGCTCCCTCGAATATCATTCTATGCATTCCTGATTGTTATGGTGCTTACATCATCATTGCTGCCAAGGTTCAGATACGCTATAACCTTTCCCGGTATGTCATCATCACTTGATTTCAGACCTCCCAATATAGTGATAGTGAAAGCTTTGCATGACTGGTGCAATACTAATCTACCAGAAGGATCCCGGCTTTTATCAATGTGGAAAAGGGAGCGGTATTTCTCGGATCACGATGTAATAGTTATTGAAAACCACCCTCTTGGTCGGAGATTATTCCTTGCTGATTCCCTTGAGGAAGAGATGGAGCTGCTTGACCTGATGGATATTGATTACGTTTACTATCAGACATCAGACCCTATGCCTGGTGATCTGGAAAACAGTATGAATTTTCTCTTCTCGGATAAACTCGAGATTATTTCTGAAGTCGGTGGGTTTACTCTCTGCAGAATAAATTATTGATGAACGGAACTCTCTTTGCGAACACGATTTATTGATCTTGTTACTGTTGAAGTATATGGCGGTAAGGGAGGGGATGGTATCGTTTCCTTCCGCCGGGAGGCGTATGTGCCCAGAGGCGGCCCCAACGGCGGTAACGGCGGTGCGGGTGGAAGTGTTCAGCTTGTTGTAGATCCAAAGCTTACAACTCTGGTTGATTTCAGGAACGGCGCGATATTCAGGGCTGAGAAGGGCATGTCGGGCGGTTCGAATAACAAGACCGGGCGCGGCGGGAAGGACACGCTTCTGAAAGTTCCTCCCGGTACTGCTGTTTTTGACGCGGAAACAGGAGAGCAGCTTTGCGATCTGACTGAGAATGGCCAGATACTGATTGCTGCGCTCGGAGGAAATCCCGGAAGAGGCAACTCTTCGTTTGCAACCTCCAGGGTACAGGCTCCCCGGAAAGCTACAAAAGGGCAGCCGGGCCAGTATCGAAAAATCAGGCTTGAACTGAGCCTGATCGCTGATGCCGGGCTTGTCGGCGTTCCCAATGCGGGTAAATCCACAATTTTGTCCACGGTAAGCGCCGCAAGGCCGAAGATCGCCGGGTATCCATTCACGACAATTCATCCGGCTCTGGGCATGATAAAGATGGCGCTGGGATTCAGTTTTGTTCTTGCTGATCTACCGGGGCTGATCGAGGGCGCAAGCGAAGGAATGGGGCTTGGACTTCAGTTCCTCCGGCATGTGGAGAGAAACAGAATACTCATTTACGTTCTTGGCGCTGGACTTGAACTGTCTCCCGCAGATCAGTACAGAACGGTTAAAGATGAAATTCTTGCCTATAAATCTGATCTGGAAGAACTTGAGGAGATCGTTGTGCTGTCAAAGGCGGATCTGATTACTGATGATGAAGTTGTGAGCATACTTGAGACTCTTCCGGAAGATACCCTTGTTATATGTGCGGTTACAGGAAGAGGAATGGAAGAGTTCCTTATCAGAATATCGGGATCGATTCGACGGTTGAGGGATGCTGAAGAATGAAGCAGGCAGTTTTGCTTTCATGCTGGAGCAAAGTACACAGAGATGATTTGAGAAAGCTTCTTCGGAAGATGGTTCCGGATAAGGCTCTTGAGATACTAAACAGAGAAGTTCCATCGGGCAGACCTGATGAAGAAGAAATTAATGTGATGGTGGCTCTGGCAATATCGAAGTCTATTCAGGCCGTGATCTTCGGCGAAGAAGGATATCCTTCAATACTTCTGAACATCCCGGACCCTCCGGTAGTCCTGTTTTACAGGGGCGACCTTCAGAAGTATCTGAGTATTCCCTCGGTGGCTGTCATAGGTTCCCGGCGGTGCACAACCTATGGAAGAAGAGTAGCCAGAAGGCTTGCGCGGGATTTCGTATACAACGGAGTGGGGGTTGTCAGTGGTCTGGCTCGCGGCATAGACGCTGAGGCGCACAGAGGAGCGCTGGACGCAGGTGGAAGGACTATGGCTGTTCTTGGGAGCGGGCTTGATGTCTGCTATCCACCGGAACATAAGAGGCTGGCTTTGAAGATTATCGGAAATGGTGTTCTGATCAGTGAGTATCCTCCGGGCACACAACCGGCAAAATTCAGGTTTCCGGAGAGGAACAGGCTCATAAGCGGATTCTCACTGGGAGTCGTCGTCGTTGAAGCAGGCAGGAAAAGCGGGACGATGATTACGGTTAATACCGCTCTTGATCAGGGTCGAGAAGTGTTTGCCGTTCCAGGTGAAATAACGAGAGCCCTGTCCATGGGCACAAATATGCTCCTTCGTGACGGAGCGGGAGTAGTGATTACGGCAAGGGATGTTCTGGAACCTCTGGGAATAGCAAAGGATGCGGCTGAACGTGAAGAAACACTTAAACCTGACAGCGAGATAACTCGTTCAATTCTGGAACTGCTGTCAGAAGAAGCTCTTCATTTCGACAGATTATTGAGGCTCACAGATGTTGAAACTCCTTTGCTGCAGACAGAACTATTGAAGCTGGAGATAGCCGGAGTAATCAGGCAGCATCCCGGCAAGATTTTCTCCCTGATTTAAAGAGTTCAGAGGTTCGGCTATATTTGCGGTCAGTTGATTAGATCAGATAGCTTAAAAGCAGCGTAGAGAGGGAGATGCAGTACCTTTTTACTTGCAGAGAAGTTCCAGGCTCCCAGTTTTACAGATATTTCAGGATCATACTTTTCCCTGAAAACCGAAAGGGATCTTGATCTGGTGTTTCTGCCTGACTTGACCTCGACCGGTATTGGACCAGAGGTTCCATCAAGCAGGAATTCGATCTCTGAATTTCTCTCCGTCCAG
>JAUXIK010000179.1 GCA_030620995.1 Candidatus Aegiribacteria sp. | reverse complement strand
GAAAACCGAATCATCGCTCAGTCCTTTAACTCGACAGTCATTGAGATTTCTTTCAGCTACGGAAAGCAGCGATTCAATATCGTTATTATCCGGTTCAGCAGTTTTCAGCCAGCCATTCTCAGCCCATTTTTCTAAACTCATCCTCTGTTCCTATCAGGAAAATCTTTTCACCGGCAGATATCCTCTGTATGAAACCTTTCTGTTTCAGCTTTTCAATAAAGACACATGATTCGAATACGGATGCGTTTATCTCTCTTTTCAAATTCATCCGGGGTTCATGAAGAGCAGTCAGTATTTCAACCATATCGACATCCCCCACAATCATGAGGTCAATATCACTTTCCGTTTTCATATCACCTTTTGCACAGCTTCCGTAGACAAAGGCGAATCGGATCATTTCTTTGAAGGGAAGCAGCACTTCTTTGATTGACTGCAGAGTACCTGCGGTCTTCTGCATAAAAGCTTTCAGTTCACGGAATACTACGCAGTTGCTATCTGCTTTGAATCTGATCTGGTTGCCAACCTTCAGTTTCTCAAGGATTCCGGCTTCAGCCAGTCCTTTCAGCTCGCGGTGAACCGCTCCTATGCCAAGGTCCAGCTCTCTGATGACTTCATTAACGTTGAACGAAGCATCAGTATCAGAATAGAATAATGCAAGCACTTCTCTTCGAACCCTTCCGAAAAGAGTTTTGCTGACCGGATCAAACACTGGTGTTCCCATAGTGGGAATAGATATACCCATACTGGGAATGTCAATACCCCTTTTCGATTCAAGCTTACTGTGAGCCGGAATAAGGTTATTACAAACATTCCGCTCTGGTAATTCAAGGAAGCAGGGCAGTTTTTTATCACATTCTTTGCGTGAAGGATTCTTGTCAAACAGAACAATAACGGATCATGACCGGAAAGACACCTGATAAGAGGCCGGGTGCTGATTGATGAAAACCTTATCAGTATTCCTTCCATATCAGCCATGAGCCGAAGAAGGGATTCGCGAACCTGTAGGCTCCTTTATGCTTATAAATGATCTTCAGTTTGACGAGACGTTTGAGGGCTGCCTGAACCGATGAAGCGGTTCTTATCCCCGATTCCTCCAGGAACTCAGCTGACAACGGTTTTATACCACCGGTTTTCGCAAGTGTAACAAGACATCGCAGGTGCTGTCCGGTAAGCTGGACGAGTGCAGCTTCGTATGCTTTTTTCTCGCGGGCGAATATCATGCTCAGAGCAGGGGCCAGATGCTTCTCCGTTAACTGTTCACCTTCCGAGGTCACATCCCATATGCACGCACAGACCTCCTGTACATCACCCGGTATACCTCCCGCCTTCCGGATAACAGAGCGGACAGTATCCTTTGAGATGTTCCTCTTGCCTTTTGCGAATTTGCCTTTGAGGAAAGGTACGAAAGCATCATCATCAATGTGACCCACCTCCAGTGACGCAGCTGACTTGAAGAAGGAACTCTCCGGGTCTGTGAAGATGCAGTTCATTCGATTCCTGATACTGCCGGCGAAGAGATAAGTGATATTATCATGGAACTGTATCCGGCTTCTCAGCAATGCAAGGGCCTCTGCTGATTCTTTTATGTTG
>JAUXIK010000131.1 GCA_030620995.1 Candidatus Aegiribacteria sp. | reverse complement strand
TTCTATTTCTTCTTAAGCTTCTTCTCAGCTCGTTTCTCTTTGAGGCTTTTCTTCGGCTTCATCTTGCTTTCTTTCTTCATATCTCTGCTCTTGCCCATACGCTCAACCTCCAACCTGTTCTATACTGCTATACTATATCAAATCTGAACCGTCCTGGTCGATCACTGACTTTTGCAGTAAAGTCATGTAAAAGTCATCTGAATTCCCCTCGATCAGTCAGGAAACAGGATATTCATCAACTCCATTGAGATCACATATACATTAGGAGGATTCTGCACCTGCCCCTGCAGAAGAGATGCTCTGATCGCAGCGTTTCTGATCAGTATGTGTCCGGGTGGAACAAGAATAGAGTTCTGCAGTATCTCCAGAACCATCTGGAAATCATCATCCCGCATGGGTTCGTCTTCATTCTGATTGACAAGCCAGATTGATACTTCGCCTCCGTTTCCGCAGACAACATCGAAATAGACTTCATCCTCGAACTGAGAAATTACATCGCGACTGATAATTCTTTCAAGCACCGCTTCAATAATCGCACTATTTGCAGTAGAAGAAAGTTTACCCGGAAGTTCAATCTCAGCAATAGCCGGAATTGTAGAAGGGTCATCAATTCCGGGCATGACGACTGTTGCCGAGTTATCCGGCAAAGCGATTACATACTCGGAGGATGTGGGTGGCGCGGGAGAAGAAGAGTATCTCCAGGGGGGAACAGTACCGCTTCCCCTGATCCAGAGAAGATGTCCTGGGTCCTGACTGATGGGGTATAAGTTCGCGATGAGACTGTCTACTGCCGAGAGAGCAAGTCCCCATGTATTCATGTACATATCATCAATTGGATGCGGCTCGATATCAACATATGAAAGATTTGATGGAACACTTCCATGAACGCAAGAAAAAGCAACTCTGACAGAAGTGCTTCCCGCTGGAACGATCTCTTCTCCGAAACCTCTCCAGGCTGCTGATAAAAGGGAGACTGAATCCTGCAGGTCTGTCCAGAAAAACGCGTTTCCTTCGGTGGATGAATTAATCATGAGCGTATCGGATTCCTGCTGCAGCCAGAGACTTGTCCTCAGAGGTAAACGATCGGGAGGAGGGTCTTCACCGGAAGCGCTGAAAAACAGAATTGATGACGGGCAGTCCGAAACGGGATGAAGCTGCATTCCTGTGCGCATTGATGAATTGTCCTCTGCAGTCTCTGCTTCCGCAAGGTTTTCCGCTGTTTCGAGAATTTCCGCTCCCACTCCCAGCGGGCAGAGAAGCAGATAGCCTGACCATCCTGCCCTCTGGATCATCATCCCGCTGCAGGCAAGTGTCCAGAATTTTTCTCTCTGCCAGGGGAAGATACCGGACCAGGCGTTTTCAGGGAGAAGGCCATCTTCCATCATCACAATTATGATCTCACAGGAATCGGATAACGCAGGGAGGTTGTATACAGGAACACTGATTTCCAGCAGCATCGTGATCAGAAGTAATCCGGCCACTTAGAGACCCTCCATCATTTTCTCAAGTTCTTCAGTTCTTTCATTTGCCGCATCCACAACAGTGCCTGCCTCATCGATAAGATTGTACGCTCCAGTTATTGCTTCCTGCGGACTGGTATGAATTAATTCGGTTGATGAAAGAGAGTCAGATTCCGGAGCAATCGAATCACCGGCAGATACCGAATCCGGAGTCATCTCCATATCGCTAGCCGATTCACCGCCGCATCCTGCCAGAAAGAACAAAGCAACAACAAATATCAAACTCAGTGTTCTCACAGTTCCGATCCCTTCTCTACCCATGGTTTAAGAACTCTCTCAAGTGTATCAGAGCCATCCAGCCATGAAAGAACAACTCCGTAATTTGTAACAGGAATACCGGCTTCAGTCAATCTCAGCACCCGCGCAGCAAGTTTCTGATTGCTTATCATGCATCCGCCGCAGTGTATGGCAAGACGATATTCCTTCAGTTCCGCAGGGCTCGGAAATTCCCTGCCAAAGGAATGGTCTATTCTGATGCCGGGGCAGACCTTTTCCAGCTTCTGCGGGATCTGCACGGTTCCAATATCTTCTGAAATCCTGTCATGGTTGCAGGCCTCAACAATCAGTATCCTGTCCCCGGATTTGATGGAGTTAAGAACTTCAGCGCCCTCAGCGAAGAAATGCAGATTACCGCCGGATGTAATATTGATCATCATGATTGAAAAAGTGGTAAGAGGAATGTCATCCGGTACCCAGCTGCTCATGATATCGATGGCCTGTGAATCAGTCAGTACCAGCTGAACTCCCTGATCTGTGCTTAATGAATCAAGAAACCGCAGAAATTTTCCCCGTTCGTTTTCGGAAATGGTTTCCGAACGGCTTCGGGCCAGTTTCAAATCCGTTCTGTACAGCCCTATCGGAATCCCCAGTCTTAAAAGATATTCCATAGCCATTTCCTGCGGACGGAGAAGTCTTCCCGCTGGAGATTCCTCATCCAGAGGGATATGAAGAAGAACCGGGCCGTGTCTGTCAACAAACGGGAGCAGTTCAACTTTCTTCGTCTTATCAGGCATTGCGGATTCAATGAATGCAGTCAGTTCAGTAGAACTGGAAGTTTTGGACAGATCGATACTCAGTGAAGGAGTACCCGTTCTGTCCGGGAGGATTGCTCTGCAGTACTCTATCGACTCCTGCAGAGAAGCTCCGCTTCCCGCAAGACTGCTTGAATAATCAGCATGAATATTGAAGACAACCGCAAGAGATTTACCCAGTTTCCGCGAAAGAGAGGATACACGATCCTCAACGTACATTCCGCCGGAAAGGAATGACTGAACCGGGTCGATGACCAGAACAACAAGATCAACCTCTTCAAGAGCTGCGATTGTTTTCTTTTTCTTCTTTTCTCCCAGATTGTTCTCTTCATCCAGCCCGGCAGTATCCAGAAGCTGCACCGGACCCAGGCCATGAATTTCCATGATGGCACTCTTAATATCGGCAGTAGTCCCTGGCGCGGCATCTACTATAGATGTATCCTGTTGAGTGAGCAGATTCATCAGAGTGCTTTTTCCGGAGTTAATGCGCCCGAAAATCCCGATTATCTGTCTTTCAACTCTTGGCAAATCCTTCTCCATTCGTTACTCGGAGCGCTGAGTGCTTAACCTGATATTTATAGTTAAATCGCCATCGATGGGGAATGTGCCTTGACCGGCAGTACTTACTTTACAATAATCCTGACCCGCTCAAAACGCGGAGAGGTGGCCGAGTATGGCTTAAGGCGTACGCCTGCTAAGCGTATGAGATTCACGTCTCCGAGGGTTCAAATCCCTCCCTCTCCGCCACGCCGGGCATAAGTTACTTAACCAATATATTCATATTAATATTTATAATGGTAGTTAATTCTTAAGCACTTGAAACTGGCGGAGAATTATGAAGCGGGTGATAACCTATTTCGTGCCGGAATATCGTCAGAATAAGTGATTTTCGGGAGATTTCGTCGGGAACCATGACCGCAGCGCACCGCTGAGGTTTTGCCGACTGTGGTGCGCTGCTCTCCGCCTCCGCTCCGCTCCGGTTCTGTCGGTCGCCCCACCCACCGCGCGAGTATCATTACCATGATGG
>JAUXIK010000137.1 GCA_030620995.1 Candidatus Aegiribacteria sp. | reverse complement strand
GGCAGTATGCCCATGTAGTGATGACACTCAAACCCATGCCTGCCGGATATGGATTCGAATTCAGGAACAAAATTACCGGAGGGAGTATTCCTCGTGAATACATTCCCGCTGTCGAAAAGGGAATCGTGGACGCAATGAAGAAAGGCGTTCTGGCGGATTTCCCTGTTGTAGATGTCAGAGTAACTCTTCGAGACGGAACCTTCCATGCAGTCGATTCATCGGAAATGGCTTTCAGAAGATGCGCATCCTCTGCATTCAAAAAAGCATTCATAAAAGGCAGCCCGCACCTGCTGGAACCTATAATGAGTGTCGTCATCACAACACCTGAGGAGTATTCGGGGAGTGTTACAGGAAGTGTCTATGAGAAGCGTGGAAACATAAAAGCACTGGATATACAGGGAAACGCTCAGGTTATTAAAGCTCTGATACCTCTGTCCAACATGTTTGGCTATGCTACTGATCTTAGAAATATGAGTCAGGGCAGAGCATCATTCACGATGCATTTCGAACATTACGAAGCTGTTCCGTTCCTGATTGCGGAAGATGTGCTTAAGGATTTGCAGACGAGAAAAAATCAATGATTCGCGCAAGGATCAATGAGTGATGACCATCCTCCTTGTCATGCAGCCTGATACGGTCTCCAGATGGCACAGGTAAACGCCTGTCGGGATTTCCGTGCAGCACAGGGAAACCTCGTGTTGGCCAGCAATCATATTGGAACTTACAGGGTAAGCTACGCACCTCCCGGAAAGATCGTACACCATGAGGTTAACCAACCCTTCTTCCGGCAGCGAGAAGACGAAGTTAATCACCTCCCGTGATGGGTTCGGGTAGATAGCGTATATCTGTGAAACGTCCGGATCGATGATATCTATTCCATTGTACAGTTCCACATCGAAGTACCAGTCCATCTCCTCTGCCCAGTATTCATAGGCGTAATAGATGGATTTCACCCGCCAGTAGATCGTGTCACCATCTTCGATACCTTCAGTGATCTGATACTCTGAGCCGATGATATCGGTCACCTCATTGTACTCACCGAAATCGGGATCAGTTCCCCACCACAGGTTATATTCCATAAAGCAAGGGAGACTGCAATCCTCCCAGTCAAGCGTCGGCTCTGTTGTTGTGATTATTTCTCCGCAATCGGGCCAGAGAAGATTAAAGTCTGTGCCGCTCCAGATGAAATAGAGAACACCTTCATTACGCACGTATGCTATGCGTGGATTGTCAGAATTATCAAGCTTGATGGAAGTACCTTTAAGATTTACACCGGCTTTAACATGCTCTATCTGCCAAACGACACCATCCCAATACGCATATCTAAGATCCAGATTACCGGGAGAATTTCTTCCAAAGGATATGTGGGGATAATCGAAAGAATCTATTGCTATGGAATTCCACCATCCAACCAGGTCATTATCACCCTGGCTTTCATCAACAAACTCTATCTGCCAGCTTGAGCCGTCCCAGCGGGCATATTTGAGACTGTTGGCATCGATTGGGTCAGGAGGTTCCTGAATCTCCTTATACCAGACGTAGGATATGTGGGGAAAGTCACCAGAGTCAAGCGCAATTGAGGTATTAAAGCCTACAGAAGCAGTGGGATCAGAATCATAGTCAACGGTTTCTATCTGCCAGCCTGAACCATCCCAGCGGGCATATTTCAAGGCTCCGTTGCCATAATCCATATAGGAAATGTGCGGGTGGTCAAATGAATCTATTGCTATGGAGGACCACAGCCCCACCATTCCCGCATTGTCAACGGTTTCTATCTGCCAGCTTGAACCGTCCCAGCGGGCATACTTCAGATTAAAGTTACTATTGTCCCTGTAGGATATATGAGGATAATCAGACGAATCAAGAACAAGGGAGGTACACCAGCCAACACTTCCCTCCGCATCAACGGTTTCTATATGCCAGCCTGAGCTGTTTTCGTGTGCATACCTTAGATCGTACTCGTTGCCATCCTTATACATATAGGATATGTGGGGATAGCCGGAAGTGTCCAGTTCAAGAGAAGACCAAAGACCGGCATCTCCTTCCGTATCAACAACGGTTGTCTGCCATTCGGAACCGTCCCAGCAGACATAGCTCAGGTCCTGTCCATTCTCCATTCGATATGACATATGGGGATAGCCGGATGAGTCCAGTTCAAGGGATGTCCACCAGCCTACGGAGACAGGTTGCGCGATATCGAAGTTCCACTCCATGGCAAGAGAATATCCCGTTGATAAGAGAACAACAACCGCAAATATTCTTATCATCCTGCTCATCGTTTATCGCCCTTTCTTTCTAATCCTGCCTTTTGGTTGTAAGGTTGAATGCATGGTTCGCCTGAATACTATGTACTCGATTGCTCGTCTTCTATGCTGTTCCGTTCTTAATTGCTGAAGATGTACTTACAGGTTAAATCACTTAAGAATCAATGATTCAGAATTTTACTTGATTCCATTTTTTCTATCAATCGCTTCAAAGCACGGGCTCGATGGCTGATGCGGTGTTTTTCCTCCGGAGAACACTGCGCAAATGTTTTGTCCAGCTCATCTGGAAGGAAGATCGGATCGTATCCGAAGCCTCCATCTCCATCTGCCTCTTCTATAATTTTACCTTCCACTTCGCCCATCTCGCACAGTTCTTCACCAGATGGAGAAACAAAAGCAGCAGCTGTTCTGAACGACGCTTTCCTGTTTGTTTCGCAGAGCATTGTCCTCAGGAGTTTCCGAACATTATCTTCGTAGGTGCACTCAGAGCCGGCAAACCTGGCCGCGTATATTCCCGGGGCTCCGCCAAGCACATCCACGAACAATCCTGTATCATCCGCGATGGAGGCCTCTCCTGTTCTCTCTGTTACATCTCTTGCTTTCAGCAGAGCGTTTTCCTCAAGAGTAATTCCGGTCTCCTCTATCGACCAGTCAGGCAGAATTTCCATTATGGATACTACCTCCAACGGCAGATTCTCAAGAAGATATCTCAGTTCACGCAATTTGTCGGGATTTCCCGATGCAAGCACAAGCTTCTTCACTCCGAAGTCGCTTCCCTCTGAAGGGGCACTATAAATTCCATTATGGCGCTTACCGCTTTCTCAGTCATACTGTTGACAGTTTCTATCGAAACCGTGCCACCTTCAGCAGATGCCTGCACCTCGACCAGTTCTCCGGTTTCCGTAGCAACCACATTCATGTCCATGATAGCGGCTGAATCTTCTTCGTAACACAGATCAAGAAGAATGCGGTCATCAATAAAACCAAGACTCAGAGCGCTCACAAAGCCTCTGAATGGATCCTCCTTCATCTTGCGCTCCACAATCTGGCGTTTTATGGC
>JAUXIK010000147.1 GCA_030620995.1 Candidatus Aegiribacteria sp. | reverse complement strand
GGTAAAGGCCTCTATATATTCCAGATATAGCATACTCCCTGAGAGGGGCGCATCAAGCGTTCCCGTAACAGGGGAGGATACTATGACGGCATTAAGACAACGGATGATCGAGGATCTTCAACTCGCTGGTATGTGTGAGAGAACCCAGGACTCATACGTTCGATCAGTTCGGCAACTGGCTGACTACTATGATAAATCTCCAGACAGAATTGATGAGGAGGAGATACGTTCGTACTTCCTCTACGCGAAGAACAAGAAGAAGTGGTCCCGTTCAACGTTAACGGTTGCCATCTGTGGGATCAAATTCTTCTGGGAACATACACTGAAACGTGACTGGTCGATTGTCGGGCTTCTGCGTCCTGAGAAAGAGAAGAAGCTGCCGGTAGTCCTCTCCCGCAGGGAAGTTATTCTCATCATGAATCAGGTCAAATATCCACACCATCGAGTATGTCTTGAAACGATCTATTCTCTGGGATTACGGGTGAAGGAAGCCGTCAGGCTACAGGTCTGTGATATTGACAGAGATCAGATGGTCGTTCATGTCCGGCATGGAAAGGGTGGCAGGGATCGATACGTACCGTTGCCCATGCGTACACTTCAATTACTGCGCGAGTTCTGGCGGCTGCACCGGAATGATGTATGGCTATTCCCCAAGGTTCAGAAGATATGTGACGGGAAGTATGGTTATCGAATTTCAGAACCTGCTCAAGAACCATTTTGTGTAAGTGTAATACAGAAAGCTTTCAAAAGGGGGCTGAAGGATAGTGGGATCCGTAAGAAGGCGCATGTTCATACTTTACGCCACAGCTACGCAACTCATTTGCTTGAGGCCGGAGTCAATCTGCGCCAGATTCAAGCTAACCTGGGACATAAAAGCCCTGCAACCACAGCGATCTATACACATCTGACGGATGCGTCAGCGAAAATTATCCGAAAATCCCTGGATGAGATCATGAATGAACTTCCCTGATCTGAGTAATCATGATCGAGATGGCGGATATCTTCCGCCAGTACAAGGGTGAATATCTCAGAGAGTTCGGTGATAATGTTCTGCCGAGCCACAGGAGAGCAATAGATGATATCATCTCATGCCGTACTCCTGCGCTCGGTGGTAACCTCTACAGCTGCCCTTCCTGCGGGAAGAAAAAGTACAGCTACCATTCATGCGGTAACCGGCACTGTCCGAAGTGCGGTAACGATGATGCGACACGATGGGTGGAAAAACAGTCAGCCCGTATTCCTGAAGTCCCATGCTTCCTGTTAACCTTCACATTACCGCATGAACTGAACAAAGTCGTCAGGAGTAATCAGAAGAATTGTTACGGGCTGTTGTTCCGCGCCTCATCAAACGCTCTAAAGAAGCTTGCGGCTGATCCTCGTCACCTCGGAGCGCAGCCCGGTATGCTGGGTGTTCTGCATACTTGGGGTCGTGATCTTCCATATCATCCGCACGTTCATTACCTGGTTCCCGGTGGCGGGATCAACAAGAGTGGTAAATGGGTTAGAAGTCCTTATGAGGACTTCTTCCTGCCCGTCAGGGCACTCTCACCGATCTATCGTGGCAAATTCCGTGATGGAATGAAGGCTCTCGGGCTTTATGATGCCATTCCTGAAAAAGTCTGGAAAAAGGACTGGGTTGTACACTGTGAACCTGTGGGAAAGGGACCTGAAGTAATCCGATACCTGTCGCGATATATCTATCGTGTGGCGATCACGAACAACCGGATCATCTCTCTCAGGAATGACAAAGTAACATTCCGGTATCAACCGGTGTGTACGAAAGACTGGAAGTATATGACACTTCCGGTTCTTGTCTTCATGGCACGCTTCCTGCAGCATGTTTTACCAAAGGGCTTCTGCAAGGTACGATACTATGGATTCCTCCATCAACGTTGCACGGATAAACTGAACGCTCTGCGCGAACAACTGGGGCTGCCACCTGTTCCTCTTCCTGTTGAGAAACCTCTCATACTTTACTGCTCCCATTGTGGTACAGCACTCGTACATCTTCTTGCGTTGCAACGGATGAGAGCACCACCGTGAGAGAAGAGAGATTGTACTATCCCATTCTGTATATACTGCTGAATGCCATCATGAAGTGGTCGGGAACCGGTCTACCTGAAATCCGCATACCTCATACTCATATGACCGAGTCTACTCGGAAATACACGATATCTGACCTTAATACGAAATTCCCGACCGGTTACTTCTCCGTTATTGACCGTTTTCAAGATGCTAAGCATACTACATGCGATAAATAGAAAATACAAATACTATAAGCGCTTAATTCAACACAGGATTGCAGCGCACCACGGTGCGCTACGAATCCTTATTCGTTATCTGAGAGGAATGAAATGAGAATCATCCCTGAATACGAACCTGTTGGAAAACTGTTTCTCAGTTTTATGCAGGACTTCTTTCATAGCAGGTTCAACTACGGTAAAGCCATATGTGATATAGTAAAAGCAGTAGCAGATCGAATTACCGTGGAAGTGTTTGTTTCTGAAAATGAGACTGAATTCTTCCTCGGCCTGCTTGAACAGAACGATATCAAACAGGATGAGATAGTGTTGAATCATGATTCTCCAGAACGGTCTATTATCCAGGATTACTTCCCGATCTTTGGGGAAGATGAAGAGGGCATTGGGATTGGTCTTCTCTTCAGCAATGAAAGAATGAATAATCAAGATCATCTTTATCGTTTTTCAGAACGAGTCCTGGATTCTATTGGAATTCCTGCTCTCG
>JAUXIK010000097.1 GCA_030620995.1 Candidatus Aegiribacteria sp. | reverse complement strand
CAACAGTATCCGTACACTGGATTTACAAAGGTGTTAAGCATGGAGCCAAGAAGCTAAAACGACTTGGCATCATTGTCTGAGTCAAGCAGCTCTTTGCGTTATAAAAATAGCGTCACTTGTTTCATAACTGCTGCCATTAAAACTGTCTGACCGGCTGTCTGAGAGTTATGTCCTATAATTGGAAGGATTGAAGTTGAGTTAATGTCGCTAGAAGTGTCGCAAGTTTGTCGCAAGTTTGACCAGCAATCATACATCTAACCTATAAACGAGCTGATTTGTTGAACCTTCCTTTGTAATAATACCTCTGTCAATGAGCTCAGCCAGATCCCTCTGCAGTGTTCTGCGGTTAACATCAGAGCAGATAACTTCCGCATCCTGGACATTCATCGTTAGATGTTCCAGAAGGAACCCGACAAGCAGCTCTTGTCTGTTGGAAAGATCATACTTTCTTGATATCAGCTCTTTCCTTATCGCTTGTTTACCGCGGTCTGCAACCTCTATCATCTGAATCGATAATCCCTCGGTGAAATACTCCAGCCAACCTGTAAGATCCATGTCACTTTCACGCACATTCTGTAAAGCCCTGTAGAAGGCTTTTCTATCTCTGTCGTAAAACTGGCTGATGGAAAACAGTTTCTTGAAATCATATCCTGCGCGATACAGGCACGCTATTGATAGTAAACGTGATGTTCGGCCGTTTCCATCTAAAAATGGATGAATGTGCACAAACTGAAACTGTGCAACTCCGCTTATCAGCACAGGATGAATGTCTATTCCTGAATTGAGCCATTCGATGAGGTTTCGCATCATATCCGGTACTGATTCGGGTGGTGGAGGTGTATAGACGATCTCACCAGTAAGGCTGTTGATGATGTAGTTCTGTATAAGTCTGTACTTACCAGGTGAAGCTTTCCCACCACGGACTCCCACTACAAGTCTTTGGTGGATATCAAGGATCATCTTCTCGGTAATGGATGCATTATCCTCAATGTGTTGCTCGACATAATCGAAGGCGCGGATATAGTTCCGAAGCTCTCTTTCGTCTTCTGGATCAATATTTTGAATCTCTTGCCCCTCCAGCAGCATCCTGGATTGTTCAAGAGTCAGATGGGTTCCCTCAATGTGGGTGGAATGGTGGACTTCCAGTATAAGGGCTTGGTGGCGCATCTGATTGAGCCAGTTTTCGGATAGAATAGCGGCATCTAAGAAACCCTTTGCCTGGTCGATCCCGGAAAGGATCCTGGATATTGAGTTTGTAATAGTAAACGAAGGGACAAAAGTACTCATTATTTCTTTCTATACTCGTATACGTCTGATCGAACACCCCAATATGCGATCCGTTGATAATTTCATTACTAATTATATACAACTAACAGGCAGACCATAAGTCACCTGATTTGATCTGATACAAGAGATTATTATGAAGAAGTCCAATTCTCGGAGATCAGGATTGTATTTTGAAGTCGTAAGTGTCGCAAGTGGCGTCCGACCCCAAAGTGCGACAGATGGGGTGAATAGAAAATTGCCGCAGGTTGTTACACCTACGGCAATATTTTGGTAGCGGGGACGGTATTTGCACCCGATTGGAGCACAATTCCAACAGTATCAGTTCACTGGATTTACAAAGGTGTTAAGCATGGAGCCAAGAAGCTAAAACGACTTGGCATCATAGTCTGAACAAGCAAATCATTGTGTTCGCAAAACAGCGTCATTTGTGTCATCACCGTCATAGAGAAATTCGGTTAATTCGGCTTAAGATAACAGGGGCATCCGGCTGTGGAGTAGATGCGAATATATTCTTTTGTTGTTCACGTGGGATGATTTAGTGCAGTGAGCTCAGTTTCAGGAAGGAATCGGTGGTTTGTGTGAAGAAGACGGTACCGACGAAGGCGACCGCCGTTTCATTCTGCAAGCCGGAAGTAGGTACGGACGGCATCAGACAAGGCTTGGGGGTCGAATCTTCCGCCCAGCATATTCTTCATCGCTTGCAAAACCGCTTGCCACTCTTGCGATTCGACAGGGAAGTGGTCAAGGAATTCTATCACATCTAAAGAAATTGAAGCGGGTAATCGTTCTCCGGGAGTAGAAGGTAGAGTTGAAGCCAGGGAGAACACATCATTTCGGTGCTTTCTTATCTTCCTGTTGTCTACGGACTCGCCACGTTCACGCCTTGCCGATAAATCCAGCCATGCCCGCGCTTTCAGGGGTATGAGTGCCGCGACGTCCGCCATCCAGATTCCGTTTGCAGTACGATGATGATCGAGTAGAAACTCGTAGTATTCTCTATCAAGGAGAATCGCAGACAAGCTATCGGCACTATCAATATATACAGGAACGATTCTCTGGTTTTTGCGCAAGAGCAGCGAATCATCGCTGCGACTGAAAATCTCCAGCATGTCTGGATAGGCCTGATTAACAGGCTTGGAGAACCTATACAGGATTGGTGGTCCGTTCTCGATTCGGTTTCGGTTCCGGTACTCACCTTCCTCGATAAACTCAAACAGTCTGCTGATGAATGGTGCAGTCAATGCCTCAAGAATCAAGACAATATCGAGATCCTCGGTTGCGCGGAAACGCAGACCTTGGGCACTGAACCAATCGTCACAGGCTGCACCGCCGATCAGCAGAAAGGAACCCTCGTAGTCCCTGAAGTATTCCTGAAAGATGTCCAATCCCTTTACTGCCACTGCAACTCCTTCATCATCGTTGCCAGTTCACCTTGGACGCGTTCGTCATGGTCATAACGAAGGCTGAGATAGAGCGACAGTGGATCAACCAGGGGGCCATCGGATAGTAAAGAGGGATCGTATGACCAGCATTCAATACGGGCGTGTGCACCATGCTGGTCAGGCCAGACTCGGATTTGACTCCGCCCCAGCATATCCGTAAATACTTGCCGCTTGAGTGCGAAGGTTAGTATTTCATCATCAGAAATCAGGCTCCGTTGGCTCAGAGCGGTCATTCCTGCGTACTGTATTTCAGCAAGAGGCTGATCCCATTGCACCCAGTGCTTCTTACCCACCGGGGATGCTAAGCTGGGCAGCACCTTTTTCCAGAGAGTCTTCGTGTCAGCGGGGAACAGTATTCGAGCTTCCTTTCCAACACGTTTCACGTTGCAGATATCTCTTGATTCAAGCTCCTTTCTCGCTTTTGTAATCATCATGCCGGAGCAGCCGAGCTTTGCGGCGACCTGCTTGGAAGACAAATCGTGCAGCTGTCCGATGAGAATCTGATAAAGAACCAATAGCTGCGCCGTAGGGGTAAGTCGCTTCGCAGAAGGTTCCCCGTAAGGTGAATAGCGTTCTTTCAGGTTGATGAAAGCCATTGGCAGAAATACTTGGGTGCCTGGGACAATAAAGGGTACATTAAGGCGAATCAATCGATTCCGTAGTGTGGATGTAGTGGCGCCCAGAACAAGTACGACAGGCCCCTTCGCATTATCGGCAAGGATGCGTAGGTGCTGCCGATACTCCCTAGGCGTACCCATATTCCAGTCGTCCGCTTCGATGGCAAGAAGCCAGGACTTGTCGAACAGCACTGTTCTCCACAGACTGTACCTCTCCCGCAGAAACAGGGGCAAGTTTACTGATTCGACCTTCTGCAAGCGTACCGGGCCTTCAAAGAAATCAGCCAGGTACTTTTCTGTTTTTTCCGTAAGCGTATTCATAACGTCACTAAACTACTGATGTTCGCTAAACTCGTCAAGTTTATTGAACACGATCAGTTTATCGTATGCGCCGCAATATGCCAAGAGGAATAATTGCCCGCAACTGGGGTATATTGTGGCATGTCGCAAAGGCATTTCCGGCGGTCAGACCTATTGCTTACCTGCAGTCTGCAACTCTTATCGTCCAACATGCTCCCGCCGCGAATGAGACGGGTGCTCAACGTCTGATTTGGTAGCGGAAACCGAGCTTCGTTTGAACCACATTTTAATGTGGATCAGGGGATTCAAGGATGTCAGAATCCTCCGAACAGACTCTTGATGGAGCCAAAGATTCGAGCCTCCAGGTCGGCCGGGCTTGAAATCATCATGAAGGGTGTCTGCAGGGGGATGGAGGCCCATTCGTCCGGCTCCGCATCGATAACCAGGGAATACCGGACATTTTCTGCTCGCAGAGGGATGTTATGAAATCATTCTTGAATTTATACTCTATCAACAATTACCTGTTCAGCACCTTAAAGGTTACAGTACAATATTATATGTCATTATAGAGACAGCTGATTTGTTGATTCGTTACAGTTTTATTATTTTCGTATCAGAAAAGTAAGGAGGTTGTCATGAAACTTGCTCTAATTCTGATTTCCATTCTCTTTATCCTATCTTCTATTGAAGGATGCGGTGAGCAATCTGAACAGGAAGCGGCTCCTGAACAGATTTCGGAAGAGATGAGTATCGATACGGTAGCTCTTTCAGTCACCGATACCATTGGAGTGTTCTACGGGGATACAACGCTGGAGTTCGGAAGCCTGAACCGCGTACGGATCGATGAACATGGAAACATCTTTGCCCTGGACGGAAGGAAATCAACTCTGAAAGTATTCTCATTCGAAGGAAATCTTCAGGAAACTATCGGAAGATTCGGATCCGGTCCGGGTGAGTTTCAGTATCCCACAGGTTTTGTTTTTCTTCGCGACGGTGGACTGCTTGTTAGCGATTTCGGCGGAAATGCTCTGGTCTTCTTCGATACAACCTGTGCTTTCGATCATCAGATACTTGGATTCTTTCCTGTTGCACCGGTTGAACCGGTCACAGGGCCGGGCAACACTTTCATAGCAGGTTCTATGGATTTTCAGCAGAATGAAGAAGGTTACTCGGGAACAAGCTTCCTCGGCAGATATAGGGGAGAGGGCATGGATCCAGAACTGATATACCGCAGTTATCCCCTCTCTATCACATTGAGTGTTACGAATGGGGAGCAGAACGTTACTGTCGATAATGTAGACTGTGTGTGGGAATCAGATCTGAATGGTGCGGTATACTTCGCTGTAAGAAGTGACAGCACATACTGCGTGGAGCGATTCGATCCGGATGCAAACCATTCCATCATTGTGGAGCGTGAATGGGAGCGTATTCCCAAGACCGAGGAGGAATTGGCGGAGGGTGTACTGAACGAAGGGCTGAGCCGGCACGATGACGGTTCGACAACCGTTCGTCGTGAGGAAGCTGAGGATCTGGATCTCTACCATCTGGCTATCGAGACTCTGAGCACCGATCAGGATGGAAATGTCTGGGTAGGTCAGGGTTACACGAGCATACCAACATTCGAGGTTTATAATGAGGCTGGTGAACTTCTGAGAGTGGTGACCATACCTGTACTTGAGGGAATCAGAGGTCTTCGATTCTGCTTTTTGAATGGAATGCTTGCATACGATTACGCTCCTGTGGACTACCCAAAGATTTATCTTCTGGATTTCTAGCTCCCCAGGTGATCTGTTCGAGAGCTTTCCGATCAGAGTTTTTGTGCCTGATATTGGGAAGTGCACACATCGATGGGGTGAATAGAAAATTGCCGCAGGTTGTTACACCTACGGCAATATTTTGGTAGCGGGGACGGTATATGCACCCGATTCGTACACAATTCCGATAGTATCAGTTCACTGGATTTACAAGGGTGTTAAGCAGGGAGCTAAGAAGATAAAGCGGATAGGGATACTGCAATAGACGCATTTTGAACTTTTTGAGGAAGACAGAATGCGAGAAGCTTCTAATATGATTGTATGTAACAGATGGGGAACAGTCCGGAGAATGTTTAATACAGTATACACCATCGCCAAGCAAAACCTAGGCAAGTGTGGACTTTGTAGGATTACTAAAACCGCCCCGCTTGGTGAGGCATCTTTATGCATATCGAACTTTCTTCTATGTATCGGGCTAAAGCTCTACTAAAGTTGCCAAGGAGCTGGAGTTGTTTCATAATCCGCAATGAAGCAAAGAATTCACTTATCATTCCCAATCAAGGTCAAGGGACTGCATATGAAATATTCAATACATGGTGGTAAAGACGAAATAGGCGGTAATTGCATCGAGCTCGAAGCCGGATCAAAAAGACTGATTCTTGATATGGGTATTCCTCTTATGGCAGAGAATCATGCTCAGATTCCTCTACCTCCCATAGTAGGTTTAGACAAACCATCCGATGATCTGCTAGGAGTGA
>JAUXIK010000014.1 GCA_030620995.1 Candidatus Aegiribacteria sp. | reverse complement strand
GATATCCGGTTGTTGGATTTGCTTCAACCGTACTTGAGAAGTCATCCCCTGCAGCCACGTGAATTGTGCTGTCAATAGTTGCTTCAGGCGAATGGTCAACAACTGCGGTGTCCAGCGGTACATTCCCGGTGTGTTCAACAACTGAATCTTCAAGTGTCGATACGTCACCATTATCTGTCCCGCAACCCGTCACAAGCATAACCGAAGCGACAATCAGAATCAATTTCATTTCATCCACCAATCTTTGTTCAACTATCAATGTAAATTGTTTTACAGTTCATGAACTCCAGCATCCCATTTCGAGACAATTCCCGCCCGAATCCTGATAAACCAATCCCTCCGAACGGAAGTCTCGGGTCTGATCGAACGAATGCATTAACAAAGCAGGCTCCAGCTTTAAGCTTCAACGCAATTCTCTCTCCTCTCGCAGGATTCTCAGTGAACACGGATGCGCCCAACCCGAAAGGTGAACTGTCTGCGATTTCAATCGCTTCCTTTTCATCCTTCACGGAGCAGACAGCCGCAACGGGGCCAAAGGTCTCCTCATCGAAAACAGGCATACCTTTTCGGCAGTTTCCCAGGACTGTAGGCGGGTAGAAAGCTCCCTGCATCTCGGGGATATCTCCTCCAGCCAGTACTTCAGCACCCTTTGCAATACTCTCTATCACCTGCTGATGAAGCTGATCTCTGAGATCATATCTTGCCAGCGGTCCAAGAGATATCTCTTCATCCAGAGGATTTCCCATCCTCCCGGAAGTCATTTCCTTCACCAGAAGCTTTATGAATTCATTGTAAACGCTTTCAACAACTATGAATCTTTTCGAGGCTATGCAGTTCTGTCCGGCGTTTATCAGCCTGGAAAATGCGGAGATCCGAGCCGCGTGAATCAGATCAGCGTCCTCCAGAATAATTGCCGGATCACTCCCGCCCAGCTCAAGTACGCACTTTTTGACCTCTGCCCCGGCAACCGACGCAACAGCTCTTCCAGCCTGAACGCTTCCGGTGAGAGTAACAGCTTTAATTCTGTAGTCAGCAATAACTCCTGCAGATACTTCAGGTACACGCTCCTCAGAGATAAGCAGAACCCCGGTAAGGCCAGGAGGAAAACCCGCGTCCTGAAACAGCGTCTTAATCATCAAAGCGCATCCGGTGACGTTCGGTGAATGTTTCAGAATAAACGCATTGCCCGCCATAACAGCCGGAGCCGCGAATCTGAATAACTGCCAGAATGGAAAATTCCAGGGCATTACTGCAAATATTGCTCCAAGAGGCTGATAGCAGATATAACTCAGACCGGCACTGGTTTTGATAATCTCATTTTTCAGGAATTCTGCTCCATTTTCCGCGTAGTATCTGCAGACCCAAGCACATTTTTCAGCTTCTGATACCCCCTGAGCAAGAGGTTTCCCCATTTCTAACGCCATGAGCCCGGCCAGGTCAGTTTTTCTCGATTCAAGCAGTTCTGCCAGACGAAAGAGCGCATCAGCACGATTCTGAAGAGAGGTTTTCTTCCAGTCCAGGAATGCACTGTGAGTATTACTGATGATATTTTCAATCTCGATGGCTGTATGTTCACGCCATGATTCTATTATCTCTCCGGTGCAGGGATTGATCGTTTCCAGTAAACCATTTCCAGAAACAGCAGCTTTGTTATTCACGGGATTCCTTTCAATAGTCCGGCAGAATTCCGAGTTTCCTTTAGTATTACACTATTCGAAAATATGAAAATATCAAAGGCCACCTATCGCTTGACCGGAAAGCAGCTTTTCATTAATAAACTTACAATATTCGGAAAAGAATAAACGGAGGTTGAAATGAAATACAGTCCATTCTGTTTTCTGATACTGTTCTTCACTACCGGAATGTCAGGAGCAGCACACCTTGCATCAGTTGAATTCCTGGGGTTTTCTGACGACGGAATGTTCGCCGCGATGGAACAGCGTTGGATATCAGATGGAAGCGGCGCTCCCGGCGCTGAGCTTATTATCAAATCGGTACCTGCTGACAGCGTAATTCGCAGATACAGAATCCTCTGGTCAGAGGAAATGCTGTATGTGGATGGTATGGATAAGGTTTTTCTGAATTCCGATAATCCGGCCAGAGACTCAATTCATGAATTGTCACAGACTCTTCTTGACAGTCTTGGAATTTCCCCCGGAAACACTGGCGTACACTGTATTCATCATCCGCTGACGGACAGGGACGCCGTGCCGGACAGAGTATCATTTGTAACATGGCTGGGAACATTTTCATACATGGGGCCCGAATACGTTCTTCAACTCCGGCATTATCCGGAAATGCCTGAATCCCCACCGGAGTGGCTGACGATGTTCGACTGTCCGGTTCTCCTTGAAATACTGATTACTGCACAATCCGGTGATACACTTATGTTTCAGAAGGATTATTCTCCCGAACCGGGATACGAATATGTATCGGACTACAGAATAAGAGATGTATATGTTGTAAGAGACAGTCTTACAGCAATTATCCTGAACACTGTTGAACCCGGTTTCGAAGGCGCTGACAGCAGATTCAGAATGATTACCGGAGTGCTTCACTAACGCAGGAACAAATTGTATCTTTTCTCATTCTCAATCGTCGTTTCAGGGCCGTGTCCGGGATGCACAACGGTCTCCCCCGGAAGAACAAGAAGTTTCTCTCTGATCGAGGATATAAGCTCTTCAAGGTTACCTCCGGGAAGATCAGTTCTGCCGATGGATCCCTCAAATAACGCGTCACCGGTAAAGACATGCCCTGGTAAATAAATGCTTATTCCTCCAGGTGAATGACCCGGTGTATGAATGATTTCAAGTTTCAGGTCACCAACTGCCAGAATCTCACCACCTTTTAGCAGGCGCGTTGGTTCAGGAGAATCCTCAAATTCCATACCCCACATGTCGGCATGTTCCCGAGCTCTCTGAAGAAATGGTAATCCGGAAGCATGAATAAGAAGATCTGCGTCAGTTTTCCGCATCAGGTAAGCATTCCCTCCAACATGATCGAAATGCCCATGAGTATTGATAATAACAGCAGGGGTCAGATTATTGTATTCGAGCCTTTCCAGTATCCTCTCTCCATGCCCGCCCGGATCAATTACAGCAGCGGCGCCGGATACCGGACAACCGATAATGTAACAGTTTACATCAATAGGTCCTGTCAGAATGCTGTCTATGATTAGATTAGAAAGAATCATTCAAATAACCTCAGTATACAGGGATACTTCATGTAACAGCCCCTTTTAAAACTACAGTTCAGAGTAAAATAAAACCGTACCGCATGTAAATACACATGGATTCTTATCGCTGCAACCCATCAAATTATGCACTTTTTAGGAAATCGAAATTAAATTGCTTATCTTTGAGCATTCAGCCTTCCGGGCTTTCAGTGAAGTGAATCAGAGAGGACGAGTGCGTGAATAGATACATATTTCTTATCATTCTGCTTTTTATTACAGGTGCTGGTTATTCCCAGATAACAGTACAGGCTGCGCGAATTGATGAGGCTCCTGAAATAGACGGCATACCGGATGAAGATATCTGGGAACTCGCGATTCCGGTGAATGAGGATTTCATTCAGCATAGACCGGACTGCGGTGAACCCATGTCTGAACACACTGAAATCAGGCTGCTGTACGATGACAAAGCTCTCTATGTCGCACTTATCATGCATGACAGCCATCCGGAAGAATTCACAAGAAGTGTTACTCCCAGGGATTATGATTCCTCAAGTGAATGGATCGGTGTCTGGCTGGATACGTTTAACGACGATAACAATGCCTACTTCTTTTTTACGAATATCGAGAATGTCCAGCAGGACGGAAGATTATGCGAAGTAGGCGGATGGGACTCAAACTGGGATGCTGTCTGGGAAAGCGCAACGGCTTCATCCGATTCGGGCTGGACCGCGGAGTATGCCATTCCCTTCGCAGTCCTGCGCTACTCTGGTGATACCGAACAGGTCTGGGGTGTTAACTTCAAAAGAACCATGACACGCACTAATGAAAGCGCTTTCCTTTTCAGGATGGGTGATAACGGCTGGATATATATCAGGGATTTCGGCGAACTTCATGGACTGAACAACCTTCCTGACAGTCGGCGGATTGAACTCAGGCCCTATGGAGCCGGGAAGATTAAGTACCTGCCTGATTCAGAGGATGAGTGGGATCCATGGGGAAATGCAGGTCTGGACTGCAGAATTGGAATTTCAACCAATGTTTCTCTTGACCTTACTATTAATCCTGATTTCGGACAGATAGAAGCTGATCCTGATGAAGTAAATCTGTCACACTGGGAATCATTTCTTCGGGAAAAAAGACCTTTTTTCCTTGAAGGAGCTGATCTGTTCGATCTCCCTTTCAATCTTTTCTATTCCAGACGGATAGGCGCGGTTGCGCCCAATGGTGAAATTATACCCATTCTTGGCGGCGCCAAACTGACAGGAGCTTCAGGCGGATTCAGATTCGGACTTCTTGAAGCATACACAGGCAGGATTTCTGAAGACGGAGGAATACTGGAACCAGCTGCGAACTACTCGGTAGGACGGGTACTCAGGGAATTTGGCGATGGCTCATTCATCGGTGCGAGTATGACCAGCACTGATATCCCTCAGCAGGAGAATCAGGATTACTCGTATGGACGTTCCGGCGCTCTCGACGCTCAGATCAGAATAGCCGATCTTCATACTTTCTATGGAGCCTTTGGCGGCACCTGGAACTCTTATGCAGGCGAATGGTCAGACAATCTTGCATACAAGGGATCTTACAGTTTCAAGAATGAAAGACTGAACTGTTCAACCGGATTCTCCTACAGAGAAGACAATTTCAACGCGAATATGATCGGATACACTACATCTACCGGAGATGTGAATTCATGGGCGAATATTGGGCTGTTCCACCCATTCTCCGGCAATCCGATACTGCAGGAAGCATGGGCAAGTATTTACGGCCAATACAATCAGATACCGGGTGGAGAGATCACGTCCAGGGGCATCTATCTGAATTCAGGTGTTTCATTTCGTAACAGGTGCAGAATCAATGGTAATATCGGTTACAACGGGTCATGGTTCGACAGATACGAGGGACCTGATGGCGCGACATACGATCCTGGTATGTCATGGGGATTCAACGGTTCAACGGATTCAAGAAAAGTATTCCATTTCTACCTATGGGGAAACGGCAGCGCTTACCGTAATGGCACAAGAAGGTATTTTGGGACATGGCTTAATCTGAAACCTGCTCCTCATGTTTCAATTGCGGCAGGCATCGACTGGAGTACAACTTCGGATGCATTAAGATACAACTGTGCTAATGATGCATGGGACACAAGAGATACCGACTGGAAATCACTTGAGTTAAGCTGCAGCTATATGTTCAACACGGATCTAAGTCTGTCACTTGTATCCCAGATTTCAAGGTTCGAATCGGATTACGGGCTTTCTGAGGCTTCGGAGAGTAATGATCACTGGATGAACATTCTTCTCAGCTGGCAATTCAAACCCGGCAGTATGTTCTATTTCATGGCGGGTGAAAACGCTGATCCTGACGAGATTACCGGGGAATATGGAGAACCTGACTTCACTGTTTTCAGTAAACTCACCTGGTTCCTGCCTATCTAAAATATCAATCAGTATACAGTATCAAGAATTTTGAAGTATATATTCGTATTATTAGAAGCAATAGAGTATATACCGCCAGTTAGTTGACTAAACAGACTACGTCCCTGGGAAGAAACTTTCTACAATGGCAGGACCGGTTCCGGTTATTTCGAAGAAGATATCCTGCAGATCCTTCTCAATGATCTCATCTGTCCTGAATGTCTCGATCAGTCTGCCCTCATGAATGATACCCAGTCTGTCACAGAGCACCTTCGCAACCGGAAGAGTATGAGTAGACACCATCACAGCTGCTCCGGAATCAGCAGCCGCGCGGCTCATTCTGTTGAATGTTTCAGCAGTTGCCGGATCCAGGCCAACATGCGGCTCATCGATAACATATAGCCTTGGCCGGGATATGAAGGCCGAGGAAAGCACTACCCGCTGTATCATCCCGTGAGAATAGCTCTCGGCTCTGCTGTCCAGCCAGTCCTCCATATCGAAGAGCTTTTCATGAAACGAGATTCTCTCCTCAAGGTCATCCGGCGGAATATCCCTCATTCTTCCAACGAATCGAAGGAATTCCCTGCCTGACAATTTCGAGTACATTGTCGGCTCATCAGGCACATAGGAAATCCATGCATGTACCCCTTCGGGATCGACAGATGCATCAACCGAATCAACAATAATTCTTCCGCTGTCAGGAACTACAAGCCCGGAGATCATTTTCAAGGTTGTGGTCTTACCCGCTCCGTTAGGACCCAGAAGCCCGAATATTTCTCCGGACGGAATCTCAATCGAAAGATCACAGACCGCGGCTGTCTTTCCGAATGTTTTTGAAAGATTTTCCAGCTGAAGAATCAAGATTCACCTTCTTCTATATCCAGCAGGGCGTTTATGAATGAATCCAGTTCGAATTCAATAAGATCATCACTGGTCTCCCCTACCCCGATATATTCAACGGGAATATCCATCTGACTGGCCATAGCCAGAACAGATCCTCCCTTTGCCGTTCCGTCGAGTTTTGTAATTACAAGCCCGGTTACCGGAATTGCTTCAAGAAACTGCTCTGCCTGGGCTATTGCGTTCTGCCCTACGGTACCGTCAAGAATCAGGAGTACTTCGTGGGGAGCTGATTCCATCGCTTTACCGCAGACTCTGTGAATCTTGGAGAGTTCGGCCAGTAATCCCTTCTTGTTAGGAAGCCTTCCCGCTGTATCTATTATCACGGTGTCGTAATCCCGGCTCAATCCCCGCTTCACTGCATCATATGCTACCGCGCCGGGATCAGATCCCGGTAATTGAGTAATAATCGCGGTTCCCAGCTTCTCAGCCCATATCTCGAGCTGCTCGGCTGCAGCGGCTCTGAAAGTATCAGCGCATGCCAAAAGAACTCTGCTTTTCTTCTTCTGGAGTTTCGCAGCCAGTCGGGCGATCGTAGTTGTCTTACCAGCACCGTTAACTCCAATCACAATGATAACCCTTGGCCGAGCGCTGATGATCCGGGAGGAGGAGCGAACGGGGACACTTTCTCTTAGAATCCCGGCAAGAGCTTCTTTCCAGCCCTGCCCTGACTTTTTGATCCTTCCGGGAAGTTCGAGTAATATCTTCTCGGTCAGTTCCCAGCCGAGATCACTTCCGAGAAGAATCTCTTCGGCTTCCTCAAGAACACCTTCATCGATGCTTCCCGAGCTGAAAAGCTGGCTCAACTTACCAGCGAGCGCTTCCCTGCTTCGTCTGAGTTTACTCGAAAGATTCAAATCAACAAAGCTCCTCAGCCATCACTCAGTTGTTCAGCGGTTTCAAGGCTGACAGATGTCATGGATGAGACTCCCTTTTCGGCCATTGTTATTCCAAACAGGCGGTCAGCGGCTTCCATCGTGCGCTTGTTATGTGTTATCACCACGAACTGGGTTCTGTCAACAAATCCCTTGAGTAATTGGACGTAATTATCAACGTTTGAATCATCAAGCGGCGCGTCGAGCTCGTCCAGCACACAGAAAGGAGAAGGCTTAACAAGATATAGAGCGAACAGCAGCGCGGCAGCGGTCATGGCTTTCTCGCCGCTTGAAAGAGCTGTGATATTCTCAAGTTTCTTTCCGGGTGGCCTGGCGACTATCTGTATGCCGCCTTCAAGAGGATCTTCTGAATCAAGTGCCATGATATCAGCCTCTCCCCCGCCGAAGAGGCTGGTAAACATATCCTTGAAGTGCTTTCTCACTTCAATGAAAGTCTCATCAAACTTTTTTGCGGCCGTCTGATTGATCTCTCTGATAGCATCCATAAGGGATCCTCTGGCTTTGTTGAGATCGTCCCTTTGATCCTTCAGGAAAGTAATTCTTTTGTTGGCTTCCTCGAATTCCGGAACAGCAAGCATGTTTACCGGGCCAAGATTCTCTCGGTAGCCGATCTGCTTGTTCAGTTCCTTCTCGAGATTCTCATCGGAGTATTCCCAGAATCTGCTGTTTTCCTCAGGGAGATCAGGTTCTTTCTCCTTGAGTTCATCGACAAGTCTTTTTACTGTTTCTGATTCGCCCGAAAGAACAGCTCTTTCTTCTCTGGCGGAAGACAGATTCTCCCTGTGTTCCGAAAGCTCATCTTCGACCTGTCTGGCTTTCTCAAGCCATTCTGCTCTGCTGTTGCTGGCGGCTGTTCTGCTTTTTTCAGCTTCCTCTCTGCGTGCGGAGAGGTCTCCCCTCTGCTCCTCCAGGTGCTCAACAGATTTATCAATCGTGATCTTTCCATCAAGCAGAGCGCCGGCCTTTTCTTTAAGAGTACGACTTCCTTCCCTTGATTCCGAAGCGTCAGATAGATGTCTTGCCCGATCAAGTCCGATCTGCTTCAGAGATGTCTCGAGAGAAGACAGTTCGATCAGCGCGGCATTATCTTCTCGGACGGCTCTGTTAAGATCAACGGTGAGATTGTCCCGCTCAGCCTCAATTTTCTCAAGAATGCCTGCCTGTTTATTATGGAAAGCGCGGCATTCCTCAATTCTTTTTAAGGGCTCTTCCGATTTCTGTTCTTCCGAAGCCTTCCTGATATCGGGGAGGCCGGCTTTGAGATCCTCCTTCAAGTTTGCAAGTTCACTGATCCTGCTTTCCAGACCATTAACCGTTGCCTGAAGTGAAGCTTCATTTTTTTCGCTGGTAACGATACCATCGCGAATTTCTTCAAGAGAGGATGACAATTCAATTTCAGTTTCTCTAAGGCGGCTCTCCTGATCCCGATCAGCATCAAGCTTTTTTCCCAGTGCCAGAAGCTTTTCATCAGCTTCTTCCGCAAGCGCTTCGCGTTCAATTGCTCCTCCGCCTGATTCAGGAACTCCGAGCCTTACAAGACCGTCTTTCCTGAAGAGATCGCCGTCTCTGGTGACTATATCAAGGTCAATACCACTGAAGAACCATTCCGCTGCGGTTTTTCTATCTGGAGCGACAATGCATCCTGAAAGCAGTGCTCTGAAGCTGTCCGGGGAATTCTCCGAAAGACAATCAGGCAGCCATATCGACTTTTCCGGAATTCCGGGTTTTGATACTTCTTTGACACTCAGGAAATATCTTTTTCCGCCTGAACCCTCAGGGAGAATCCTGCCGTCGCAGATAATTGAGTCCTGAAACGAATCGAGCCATGCGCCGACAGCTATTCCCATTCCGGATCGAACAGACAAACCTGATGATATGAGTGAATCCCGGGAATCGGATGAGGGATCAGCCTCTCTGAGGTTTTCAATTTTTGCCTTCAGAAGACCTGCGTCCATTTCACCGGATCTGATCCGATCCGTTATTCCGGCAATCTTCCCTGCGATTGCCGTTTGAGATTCCTTTTCCTTTTCAAGCCTGCCTTCCTGATCAGCTCTTGCGGCAGTGATCCCGGAAAGCTCTTTCTTTGATTCAGCAAGGTCATCGCTGATCCTTTGAATTGCTTTCTCAAGCTCTTCTTTTCTTTCCAGAGCATGCTCTAATTCCTGCTTTGCTCTTTCGATTCTTCTGAGACGATCCGTGTATTCTTCCTGGAGAGAACGTAAGCTGTCCGCCCTGTCCCTGTACTCTGATTTCAGTTTTTCAAGTTCGGCTGATAATCTTTTATGCTCGTTTTCCTTCAGTGAGGTCTCCGATGCAGCTTTCTCCGCGATACTTCGAGCAGATTCAATCCGGCTCTCAAGGGAGGTCTGCTCGCCAAGCAGAATCTCAGCCTTTTTTTCAAGATTCTCAGCTTTTTCCGATTCAAGCGCTGATTCCTTTTCAGCGGTCTCTGCCTGCTCTATGGTGTATTTTCTTCTCTCCTCGGTAACTGCAAGCTTTTCCCGGACTTTACCGAGTTCCGAGTCAAGCATGGAGCATTGCTGATGTTCTCTGTCAAGTTGAAACTGAACTGTCTCAAGAGAAGTTCTGGCCTGGCTCAGTCTGGCTGCAGCGGCTGCGACTGAAGCCGAGTATTTCTGTTCATGTCCCCGGCTTTCCTTTAGGCGCTTCTCCAGTTGTTTCAATCTGTTCTGTGATACTTCGAGACTTCGATACTCCATGAGGCCCTGGATTTCAGTTACACGTTTTTCAGATCTCTCCCACCGCCTGAAATCGGATACCTGTTTTTTGAGTAATCGGACATTCCTGTCAACCTCGGAGATAATGTCATCCAGTCTCTCCAGATCATCACCTGCGCCATTAAGCTTCAGTTCCGCTCTGTGGCGCTGTATTTTGTATTTGACAATTCCGGCAGCTTCGTCAAAGAGAAATCTTCTGTCACCCGGACCGCTTTCAATGATAGTTTCGGTCATATTTCTCTCTAGAATCCAGTAGCCATTGCTTCCAAGCCCTCTGTCAACGATCAGGTCGGTAATATCCATCAGCCTGCATCGATTACCGTTCAGAAGGTACTCGCTGTCTCCGGATCGGAAGAGTCTTCTTGTTACTGCAACTTCATCGAAATCAAGGTCAAGATCCCGTTTGGAATTATCGAAAGTCAGGATTACTTCAGCCATCCCGAGCGGTTTTCTGTCAACTGTTCCGGAGAATATCACATTCTCCATGCGATCAGCTCTTAATTCAGATGGGCTCTGGGATCCGAGCACCCATCTGATCGCGTCAGCTATATTGCTTTTCCCGCAACCGTTTGGTCCTACTATACAGGAGATACCTTTACGGAATTCCAGCTCAAAGGCATCCGCAAATGATTTAAAGCCAATTATCTCCAGCCTTTTAAGATACAAGTATCGATGCTCCCGTCAGCTGAAAGTCTGCCCGGATCAGATATTCCGGATTCGTTGTACGGACTCAGAAAAATAGACAAAAAAGCTTGTCAGCACAAACGCAAAAGAAACCAGACCCACAGGGTCGAGCCCGGCAAAGATCAGATTGGAAGACCATAGTGTTGTGTCAAGCATATAGCAGATCGCGGCTATGGTCATGTAGATCGAAAGTATGAGAGTTGAGAGTTTACCCCAGATGTTCGAAGCCGGAGGCGATCCAAGACGCTTTGTGAGATAAAGCCCTCCGGAAGCAATGAGAATATCTCGAGACAGGGCAACCGCAATAAACCAGACCGGCACTGCACCGAGAAAACCAAGAGTAATGATGAACGCGGTCATGGCGATTTTATCCGCAAGAGGATCAAAAACTTTTCCCCAGTCACTTATAGAATTTGTCCTTCGAGCAATGATTCCATCAAGGAAATCAGAAAAGATTCCCACAATGAGAATGATAGATGTGGGAACAATCGCTCTGGATACAAGGAAAAAGCAAGCAGCAAATCCCATAGGTATTCTAGATAGACTGATAATATTAGGGAGATTGAATACAGGCCCTTTCATGAGCCGTCACCATCCTCAGCGGATGATGATCTGAAGCCGCCAAGCATCTTTTCCGCATGCTCGATGGCGGCGTCTCCTCCGCCGAGCAGGCGCGCAAGCTCTGCGACTCTGTTCTGTTTATCCTTTAATTCCTTCACCCGGGTTGATGGCATACCGTCATGCAGTTCTTTGGACACCGCAAGATGTCTTCCAGCCTTTGTCGCGATCTGCGCCAGGTGAGTTATTACGATAACCTGCCTGTTCTCTGATGCTCTTTTAAGCGAATCCGCAAGGAGATTCGCGGTTTCGCCTCCAATACCGCTGTCTATCTCATCGAAGACCATAGTCGAAGCCTGACTGACGCTGACAAGTGCAAGTTTCAGAACCAGACTCACCCTGGACAGTTCTCCGCCGCTTGCGACAGAAGCCAGTGGACCGGGCTCTATACCTTTGTTAGCACTGAAGTAGAATTCAGGTATTTCATAACCATCAGAACAGATAGTCTTTCCATCTGATGTCAGGCTTCTGTTCAGAGGCGGATCATGCATGATCACATTGAAGACCGCGTCCGGCATGCCAAGGAGTTTCAGTTCCTTCTGAACGCAATTCTGAAGTTTTTTCACGGTTGATTCTCTGGCGGTCGAGAGTTGCTCAGCAGTTTCATGCAGCTTTTTGCCCTTCCCGGGAACCATTACTTCCAGATCCTGCAGTTCACGATCAATGATTTCGTATTTCTCCTGCTCTTCTTCAAGTGCTTTCCTTCTCTGAAGAAGTCTGTCAAGAGAACCGCCGCATCTTCCAAGCAGTTCTGAATAACCGTCCAGCCTGTCGTCGATCTCTTTCAACCTCCATGGAGCACTGTCAATCCTTCCGAGAATAGCGCTGCAGGATGAACTGGTCTCGGTAAGCGAAATTTCAGCCTGCCCGATGAGTTCAATGGTTTCGTGAAGTTCAATATCGGTATGCGAAAGTTCGTTCTGAAATCTTCCAAGTGCGGTAATTATCCCGTCATCACCTGATATCGCGTTTACGATGCCATGAAGGGTTTCAGCACTGTTCTGAGAAGCTATTAATTCCTTTCGCTCGCTGACAAGGCTCTGATAATCTTCCAGTGAGGGGTTCAGTTTCTCTATCAGTGAAAGTTCGTGCCTGATAAGGTTTCCTGATTCCAGATTTTTTTCATGATTCCCCTGCAGATCATTCAGGCGCTGCAGAAGCGACCTGTACTCCTCGAACATATCAGAAAGATCACCTGCCAGATTGAAATTCCCGCCGAATTCATCAAACGCTGTCTGCTGGATTCTGCGAACAAGCAGTGCCGGAGTTGAGCGCTGTGAATGAAGGTCAACGATTCCGGAAACTCGTCTCCTGGCTTCATCCAGAGTTGTCAATTCATCGTTGATGAAAATCCTGCTTCGCCCACCCGCACGAATTTCCCTCCGGATGAGTAATTCTGATCCGTCCCTGTTCAGAAATACAGCCTCGACGCTGGCAAGTCCTGTGCCTGGTCGAACCAGACCTGTATCAGCTCTCTCTCCAAGGGTCAGCAACATCCCGTCAATCAGGATTGACTTGCCGGCGCCCGTTTCCCCGGTCAGAACATTCAGATCAGTATCAAACTCAAGTGTTGTATCACTGATAGTCGCAAGATTCCGGAGAGTAAGACAGGTCAGCATTCTATCCCCTTGATCCCCACCCGAGCTTTTGCCCAAGTTTATCGTAATAACCGGGGTGATCGGAAAACCTGACAATCCTGCATGAGCCTGAGTCCTTGATTATTGTCAACATTTCACCGGTTCTAAGAGTCCCGGAGGCAGCGCCATCAGCAGAAACTACGGGTCCGGTTCCTCTCAAAGTACCTATTGTTACTGAAACAGACAGATTATCGGGTACGACAAGAGGCCGCAGAGACAGAGAATGAGGGCAGATTGGAACTATCAGAATGGCAGGCAATCCAGGATCAAGAATCGGCCCTCCACAGGAAAGACTGTATGCCGTGGACCCGAGCGGTGTGGATACTACAATGCCATCGCCGACCATATGGGAAACCTTTGCATCATCCACAAATAGATCAAAATGCAATATCCCGCCCATCATGGAACGGTTGATACTGAAATCATTCACTGCAGTCAGACAATGTCCTGAGGGGAATTCCGCTTTGAGAATCGGCAGCGCTTCTACGACATAATCACCTTTTGCTATCCTGGCGATTGTCTCTTCCAGAGAAACCTGCTCAACACTGGCAAGAAAGCCCAGCTGCCCGGCATTGATACCCAGAACGGGTATTCCCAATGTGCGATAGTAATCCATTCCCCGCAGGATCGATCCATCACCTCCAAGTACGATTGCCATGTCGCACAGATCACTTTCCTGAATATCGAAACTGCTGAGGTGATCAGCAGATGTGGAAGCGGATCTGACAGTGATGCCGTATTTCTCGCAGATAGAAAGCATATTCTGAATCAGACCGGCATACGGAGGATTGAATCTGTCTACGTAAAGACAGAGGCTCTGAATAGGAATAGAATGATTGTCAGTGTTCAACAAAATCACCAATCCTCTCAGCCAATGATCTGTAATCAAGCCCTGCACTGGTCAGCAGTTCTTCTCTTGTGGCGTGAGTCTGGAATTCATCCTGAAAACCAAGTGTGAGAACAGGCAGATGAATATCGGACAGTATGGATCGCACATGAAAACCGAATCCACCCTTTACTGCTCCATCCTCTACGATTATCACTCTGCCGCATGCGGCGGCAAGTGTGCGAATGTCATTTTCCGGAGCGGGTTTCAGCCATACAGGATCGAACACGGCAACGGATATTCCCCGCTTTTCAAGGACATCTGCTGCTTTGAGAGCGTAGAGAGCCATAACTCCCACTCCGATAACAAGTGCGTCCTTCCCTTCTCTTATAAGCTGACCTTTTCCCGGCAATACGGTTTCCGGAGAGAGTGATGAAATATCCTGTTCTTCTCCTCTTGGATACCTGATGGCTGTGGGATATTCTTCGAAAAGGACTGAAGTTCTCAGCATAATCTCCAGCAGATCGCAGTTTCTTGGAGCCCCGATACGCAGACCCGGCACAGGAAGAAGCATGGATATATCAAACATGCCATGATGTGTGGAACCATCTTCCCCCACTACACCGCCTCTATCAACAGCAAGAACAATGGGAGCTTTCTGAAGAGCAGCATCATGAATTACCTGATCGTACGCTCTCTGCAGAAAAGTGCTGTAGATAGCTACAACCGGTTTGAGCCCGCCGAACGCGAGACCGCATGCAAGCGTAACAGCATGCTGCTCGGCAATACCTACATCGAAAAATCTATCAGGGTATTTGACCGCAAACTTATTCAGTCCGGTTCCATCGGGCATAGCCGCAGTAATAGCAACAATTTTTTCATTGGAACGGCCAAGATCAATCATCGTTCTTGAAAAGGCTGAAGTAAACGATTCTCCTTTGTTCCCTTTTTCAGTAAATGACGCGGATACGCCATGATATCCGGTTGCATCAAGTTCAGCGGGCTCAAAACCTTTCCCTTTTTTGGTTTCAACATGAAGCAGAACCGGGCCTGGTATCTCCGAGACCCGCTGAAGAACCCCGGTAATCGCAGCGAGATCATTTCCCGGAACAGGACCCATATATCGCACGCCAAAATCATCAAACAGGGTGTCAGGCATAACAAATGTTTTCTTCAATCCGGATGTGACCGCATGGACCGCTTTTCTGACGCGTTCGCCAAGAGATGGCATTTTCCCCAGAACATTCCAGACATCTTTTTTTATCCGGTTGTATCGCGGATTGGTAATAAGTGTTGTAAGGTGCCTGGATATGGCACCCACATTCGGCGAGATAGACATTTCATTGTCGTTGAGAATGATAAGCATATCGGTGCCGATGTGTCCCAGATGATTAAGTCCCTCGAAAGCGATACCTCCTGTCATTGCGCCATCGCCAATCACAGCGACTACTTTGTAATCCTCCCCTATAATATCCCGCGCCAGAGCAAACCCGAGAGCGGCAGAGATTGACGTAGAACTATGTCCTGTCCCGAAAGCATCGCATGGATTTTCATCCCTTCTTGGAAAACCGCTCAAACCTCCCGATTGTCTGATGGTATGAAATCGATCGGCCCTGCCGGTTAGAAGTTTCCAGGGGTAGCTCTGGTGACCGACATCCCAGATGATCTTGTCCTGAGGCAGTGAGTAAACGGAAAGCAGGGCAACGGTCAGTTCAACAACACCAAGACTTGATGCCAGATGCCCGCCTGTACTGCGAACCACATTAATTATTCTATTTCTGATTTCATCGACCAGAACAAGCCTGTCCTCCATGGAGAGTTTCGAAACATCAGTCGGAGAACTAATTCCATCAAGTATGGACATGAACCTATTTTCTCCTGTCCGGAAGATACAGAGCCAGCGAGGAGATCTCCTCCCAGTTTCCGCTTAATCCTGAAAATGCACCGGCAATATCATATGAAAGTTCTTCAGCTTCGGATACGGCAGCATCCAGACCAAGCTTCGTAACGGGATTGCACTTTCCGAGATCTGAATCCTTGGAGACTTTCTTCCCCATCTCGAACGTGCTCCCGCGAATGTCCAGAATATCATCTGTAAGCTGAAACAGATATCCCAGTCGGTCTCCTTCAATGGAAACTTCGCTTATGAGTCCATCATCTGCTCCACCCGCCAGCGCTCCGAGTTCCAGAGAGACTCTTATAAGTGCAGCAGATTTCCCTTTTATCATCAAGCGGATCCAGTCCATATCCGCTTCAGCAGGATGATACATATCCATATACTGACCGCCGACCAGATAACCCGGGCCAGCTGCAGAAGCCAGATGCCTTACCATTCCGGCAACCCTTCCCGGACCGAGAGGAGTTCGGAGAAGCACTCCGAAGGCTTCAACCAGCAAAAGATCGCCGGCAAGCAGTGCCTGATTCTCTCCACATGTCTTGTGGAGTGTCGGTTTTCCTCTTCTGAGATCATCATTATCCATTGCGGGCAGATCATCATGAATAAGTGAATAAGTGTGAATCATCTCCACTGCGCAAGCCGCGTGCAGGGCTCTGTCCGGATTACCTCCAGTTGCACAGCAGGCAGCTCTTACAAGGAAAGGTCTTATACGCTTCCCTCCGGATCCAAGAGAATAAGCTGCAAATAACGGAAGACGGGAAATCGATTTCTGATTCGTGAAAATCTGATCAAGTTCCTGTTCGACCCATAAAGCTGCACTGGAGAGACTCTCTTTCAGCCGTACAGAATCATATTCTCTCATTTATCGTGCGCAATCCGTCTGCATTCAATTTATCGTCCAGCACTACTTCAAGACCATTCACATAAGTGTTGCCCTCGGCAACTTTCAGCCTGATATTTCTGCCTGTGATAAATCTGAGCCTTGCTTCCTCCGTGCCCATTCCAATTACTCCATTCATGGAACCGCACATTCCAAGATCGGTTATGCATGCTGTTCCACCAGGCAGTATTCTTGCGTCAGCGGTAAGAACATGTGTGTGTGTTCCAGCAACAATTGTTGCTTTACCGTCAAGGTGTTTAGCCAGAGCCTGTTTTTCACTTGTGGCTTCAGCATGCATGTCAACAATTATTACATCACCCGGATTATTTCTAATGATAGTATCCACAGTCCTGAATGGGCAGTCAAGAGCCATCGGCATAAACAGTCTGCCCTGCAGGTTAATAACCAGGATCCTCACATCCTCAATACGAAGAATAATATAACCCTTGCCGGGATTCCCCGGAGGATAATTTGCGGGCCGCAATACAGGACAGTTCACATCATCTATATATTCAAGCACATCATTGTGTTGCCAGATGTGATTCCCTGAAGTAATAACATTAACTCCTGCTTCAAGAAGCTGAACAGCGGTGCCTCTGGTCAGGCCAAAACCTCCAGCCGCGTTCTCACCGTTAGCAACGACGAAATCATAATCCCTGTCTTTCAGATACGATACAAGCGCTTCTCGTCCCGGTCTCCCGATCACGTCTCCGAATAGTAATATTTTCACTTTATCGTGCCGTTTCAGAAGCCCTGGTTTCCCGGATCACAGTAACCTTTATCTGGCCGGGATATTCCATATCGCTTTCGATTTTTCTCGCTACTATCCGTGCGAGTTCTGCGGCTGAATCATCGTCAATCTGTTCAGGTTTTACTGCAATTCTCAGTTCTCTTCCAGCCTGAATTGCGTAAGATTTCCTGACTCCGTCGAATGAATCGGCGATTGCTTCAAGCTTATGAAGTCTTCTAACGTATAGCTCAAGCGTTTCCCTCCTGGCTCCGGGACGGGCTGAACTGACCGCATCAGCAGCCTGAATCAGAATCGCATACAGCGAATTACATTCAATCTCCTCATGATGAGCACCAATAGCATTACACACAACAGACGATTCCTCATAACGCTGGGCCAACTCCATGCCTACAGCGGCATGTGAACCCTCTATGTCCTGGTCAGTCGCTTTACCAATGTCATGAAGAAGACCGATACGCCTTGCGATAACCGGGTCAAGTTTGAGCTCTGATGCAAGAAGTCCGCAGATATTAGCTGTTTCAAGTGAATGCTGGTACATATTCTGACCGTAACTGGTTCTATACCGCAATCTGCCCAGATGCCTGATCAGCTGCTGATGAAGACCTGAAACGTTTGCGTCAAGAGCAAGTTGATTTCCCAGTTTCCTGATCTTTTTCTCCATCTCTGAAGATACTTTGGCTACAACTGATTCAATTCTCCCCGGATGTATTCTTCCATCTTCCAGAAGTTTCTCCAGCGCTATTCTCGCTACTTCTCTTCTCACAGGATCAAAACAGGAAATAACTACTGCTTCGGGGGTATCATCAATGATAACATCCACGTTCGTCACAGCCTCAAAAGCTCTGATATTTCTCCCTTCCCTTCCGATAATCCGACCTTTCATGTCATCACTCGGAAGGTTCACGATTGAAACACAGTTTTCAACGACATAATCAGCTGAGCATCTCTGAATTGAAGTAGACAGTATCTTCAACGCTTCTTCTTCTGCCTTGTTCTCAGCGGCTTCCAGTATCTTGCGCGTGAGTCTTCCTGCTTCATGATGAAGCTCTTCTTCCAGATTGGAAAGCATGAGCTTTCGGGCTTCTTCTCTGGAAAGATTAGCGATCTTCTCAAGCAGTTTATTCTGCTCGTCCATAAGCTTAGTTACCCTTTGATGCTTCGCGTTGAGAGATTGCTCTGTTTCTGACAGACCTGTCTCGCGCTTCTTCAGAGCTTTCTGCGAATCCTCGAGTTTTTCCCTGAGAATTCCGAGTCGCTCCGTTTCACCTGAAATCCGGCTTTCTTTTCTATCAAGATTGATTCTTTTCTCCTGATATTCCTCCAGAGCACTGACTTTCTCTCTGGAAATTTTGTCGCGACCTTCCAGAAGAGCTTCACGCTTCAGTGCTTCACCTTCGCGCTTTGCGTCGGTTACTATCCTGTCAGCTTCTGCTTCTGAACCTTTTATCTCTCTGGATATAAACAACTTATGAAGAATAAAGCCAAGTACAAATGTAACGGCAGCAATGAACGCAGATATTACTATGTCCATGTTAAGCTCCTGTTCAGGCGCAGGTTTGCATTTATATAAAACGGTGCAGGATGCAGCCCTGAACAATGACCGGAACCGAAATCACCCCTGCGCAGAGTGTCGGCACATCCTTTCCGTATTCTTAAACGTACTATCGCAACAAGTATTGGAATTTACTGCGATAGACTGGATGTGCTGTTCTGCTGGAGAACGGGGTTTTCCGCTGATAATGAAGAAGCTGAAGCAACAGAGGAGGAGGATACGGAAAGATGAGATGACTCAGCAAGGACCTGTTCTATACGATCGGCAAGCCTGGTCAGTTCATTGCTGTTGCTCTCTTCCATTTCTCCGTATTGATCTCTCTTCTGAAAAAGTTCATCGGCTATATTGAGTGCAGCAAAAATCGCCACCTTGGCTGTAGAAGCCAGTGTGGCATTATCATTCATCTGCCGCATTTTCATATCAACGTAATGAGCAATTTCTGCTATATAGGATGGTGAACCGGCTCCCCGGATTGTGTATTCCCGCCCGAAAATATTAACGCGGGTTATCTCCATCCGGTTACTCATTATACCTCTAACTTATTTGCTTGTAATTCAATGTTTTCCAGCTTACCCAGCACACCTGAGAGCCTGCGCCTGATCTCCTGCCTTTCTCGCAGAAGTCTTGCGCTATGAATCCTGAGTATATTGTAACCTTCAGAATCCTTCGTGTCCACACTATTCTCAAGCCTGGACTCAAGGTCATTGACCTGTACCGACAATTCGTCACGTTGAGTCTGTAATGACCTCACCCTGACTATCAGTCTATTTATCGCTTCGGTCAACCTCTCGAGATCTTCCGATTGGGACACGTATCATCCCCTCACAATCAGAGAGCGGCTTTGGCTACTTCCACAACCTTCGCAAATGCTTCCGGGTTTCGTACGGCCAGATCCGCCAGTATTTTTCTATCAAGCTTAATGCCCGCTCCGTTGATACCAGCTATGAATTTGCTGTAGGTGATGCCGTGCTCACGCGAAGCGGCGTTAATACGGGTTATCCATAGTGCCCGAAAATCACGTTTTTTGTTTCTTCGGTCACGGTACTGATACTCCAGAGCCTTTTTCCTGGCTTCATTAGCAACTGTGTACAGTTTTCTTCTTCCGCCAAAATATCCTTTGGCTGCCTGAAGTCTTTTCTTGTGACGTTTCTTTCGTACAACAGCACTTTTTACTCTGCTCATTTTCTCTCTCCGTGATTACTAAGGCAGAAGTTTTCGAAGACGCTTGGTATCAGGTTTGGATGCAATACCGTCTTTACGCAAATTCCTCTTCCGCTTAGGGCTCTTCTTAGTTTTAATATGATCGGCATACGGGCTCGTTGTTTTGAACTTGCCTTTCGCCGTTTTTCGGAACCTTCTGGCGGCTCCTTTATGGGTTTTCATCTTTGGCATTTCGACTCCCCGCTAGTTCCTCTCCTTCAGAGGAGAAATAATCATTGTCATCTGTCGCCCTTCCATGGCGGGCTTCCTCTCTATACGGCCAAGATCATTCAGATCTTCAGCCAGTCGATCGAGAAGTTCATAACCCTGCTCCTTATAAGAGAGCTGACGTCCGCGAAACACCACTGTGGCCTTTACCTTATGTCTGGATTCCAGAAACTCCCGTGCGTGTTTCATCTTGAAATTGTAATCGTGCTCTTCAGTGTTCGGTCTGAATTTAACTTCCTTCAGACCTCCCGTATTCTGTTTCTTCCTTGCTTCTCTTTCTTTTCTATTCATGCGATAGCGGAACTTCCCGTAATCGACTATGCTGACTACAGGCGGGTCTGCCCCCGGTGAAATCTCAACAAGATCCAGGCCGGCTTCCGCGGCCATGTCAAGTGCTTCCTGAATGCTCAGAGTACCGACATGGTCTCCATTTTCATCGAGTACTCTTACTCGAGGGCTTCGAATCTCTCCATTCACCCTTATCTGTTCCTTATTGCTAATAGACGTACCTCCTTGTTCAGGGCAGTTCCGGTCGTTTGCATCCAGTCAACGCTATTTCCAGCGCTTTGCCCAGTTCCATGGTTCCCCTGTCACCTTCACCGTGAATGCGCAAAGCAACCCCGTCTGATTGCATTTCACGTTCACCGATAATAAACATGAATGGAACCTTGCCGGTTTCCGCATCTCTAATGCGATAACCTATCGTTTCACTTCTACTGTCAATTCTGCAGCGAAGACCCGCGCGCTCAAGTACATCCGCGATTTCTGCAGCCTTCTCATGCTGATCTGACGTAATAGGTAAGATAACAATCTGAACGGGAGCAAGCCAGCCCGGAAGGTTGCCTGCGTAATGTTCGATTAAATTACCAATAAATCTTTCAACGGATCCTAATAAAGCCCTGTGAACCATATATACCTTGTGTTCCTGTCCATCATCTCCCACGTAAGTGAGATTGAAACGTTCAGGAATATTAAAGTCAAACTGGATTGTAGGCCCCTGCCAGTATCTTCCAAGCGCGTCTTTCAATTTGATATCGATCTTGGGACCGTAGAAAACCGCTTCCCCTGCAACTGGTCTGTAATCCTCGCCCATCTCATCAAGTGCCCTGGCCAGAGCGGATTCGACTCTATTCCACTCCTCGGGCTCACCGGCGTAATGATCGGGGTCTTCAGTATCCATAAGTGACAGTTCTATTTTGTACCCGAAATCGAAGATCTTCAGAAAATATAGAGCAAACCGGACAACCTTCTGTATCTCTTCGACTATCTGGTCCTCTGTACAGAAGATATGACCGTCGTCAACAGTGAATCCGCGAACCCGCATGAGTCCGTGAAGCACTCCGCTCTTTTCATACCTGTATACCATACCAAGTTCAGCAAAGCGTATGGGAAGTTCACGGTATGATCTTTTACTGCTTTTATAGATGATAATGTGCCCGGGACAATTCATCGGCTTCAGAGCGTACTCACCTTTGTCTATATTGAGAAAGTACATGTTCTCCCGGTAGTAATCGTAATGTCCGGAGGTTTTCCAGAGCTCAATAGGAGCGATATGAGGAGTACTTACAAGCTGGTATCCGGCTTTTACATGTGCTTTCTTCCAATGATTCTCGAGCTCCTCCCGAACAATCGTACCGGCAGGCAGCCAGTAGGCCAGCCCCGGACCGCCATCACCACCTATTGTAAAAAGCCCAAGTTTCGAACCAAGCTTTCTATGATCCCTCTTCTTTGCTTCCTCAAGCATTTCAAGATATGCCTTGAGATTCTTTGAAGAGTCAAAAACAGATCCATAGATCCGGGTCAGCATTTCATTCTTTTCATCACCGCGCCAGTAAGCGCCGGCAACACTGAGAAGCTCAAAATGCTTCAATACCTTTGTGGATGGAACATGAGGTCCGCGGCAAAGATCGATGAAATCCCCGTTCAAATAAACGGATATCTCTTCACCGGTATCTCGAAGTTCTTCAAGGAGTTCCAGTTTGTACCCTTCTCCTCTTTCACTGAAAAGCTTGAAAGCATCCTCGAAGCTCATTTTCCTTTTAATGAACGGCAGATCTTCCTTAATCTGTTTCTTCATCTCATCAGAGATCGCATCAAATGCTGAAATGCCTGAGAACTCTGGTATATCCATATCGTAGTAGAATCCGTCCTCAATGGATGGACCTATGCCGAGTTTCGTACCCGGAAACAGCTTCTGAACCGCTCCGGCGAGAAGATGAGCGCAACTGTGCCTCAGAGCTTTCTTCCCTTCCTCATCCGCGAATGTGAGAATCTCAATCCTGCCGCCTGACGGCAATGGAGCATTCAGGTCAAGAAGTTCGCCTTCAAATCGAACGAGCAGAGCATTCCTTGCAAGCCCGTGAGAAACTGATTCCGCAACATCAAGACCGGTAGTGCCGGCCTCAAATTCTTTTACACTGCTGTCTGGGAAAATAATACGCATGGCCCCGGCAACCTCCTTCCGGTCAAATTCTAAATCAAATAAAAATGGTGGGCGATACTGGACTTGAACCAGTGACCTCTTGCATGTCAAGCAAGCACTCTAGCCACCTGAGCTAATCGCCCACCGCTCCAAATGCATGGCCCGAAGGATATACGCAAACTTCGTAATCGTCAAGGTTTGGAATCTTTCAGCAAGTCTTATCGGTAATTTCCGATCCGCTCGATAAGAATCATGTTCATCCGATCGATGTTATCCCGGGTTTTCTCATGATCAGCGCTCAGATCCACCGGTTCGAACTCATCGCTGCCGAGTAGTTCGATCAATGCCGCCGCGCTATGATATCTGTAGAGGTAATCAATATCTTTCTTCTTCAGAACCTTAAACAGTATCCATCCGTCTTCTTCAAGCGAGGAACGTTCAGCTATTACGCACTATATATTGTAATACCTCCGTACCTGCCCTGACTGACATTTTCGAGTAAACACTCAAGAGGGATAAATTCTATCTCCTCCCGCTCGAACTTGCTGTACTCGTCCCACTTGTCCTTCCAGTGTACGGTTCCGCAGATTAACTGCACACCACTGTTCTGCCGCCATTCCTGGAATGGTCAAATGAGATAATGTTTTCCTCTCCCGCAAGATCGCGAAAGAGGCTGTCCCAGTATTCCAAAGGTTCGTTCATATTACAGATCATCACTCATGACATCAGCAAGCTTACGGAGCATATCCTTCGTTCCGTAGGGTTTATGCAGAAATCCAGAGGGACAGTTATCCTTGAAAGAATTCATTACAACCAGTTCAGTGTATCCGCTGCACATGATGACCCTGATATCCGGTCTGATGTCTCGTATTTTCCTGAATGCTTCTATGCCATCCATGTTCGGCATCAGCATATCCATAAAAACAGCAAGAATATCTTCCGAATTCTCCCTGAACATTTCAACACCTTCAAGCCCGTCAGAAGCTGCGATGACATCAAATCCGCTATTCTCCAGAATCTGAATACAAACGCTTCGAACTTCCTCGTCATCGTCAACAAAAAGAATCAGACCTTTCTCCGGCTGTTCATCGCACGTTTCTACACTGGGTCGCGAAACTTCGGTTTGTACTTCAGCGCAGGGAAGAAATACTTCAAACCTGGTTCCCTCCCCGCATTCTGAATAAACTCTGATTGCTCCCTTGTGTGCTCTGATAACCCCGAGTACAGCTGCCAGTCCCAACCCTCTTCCATAGGATTTTGTTGTGAAAAAGGGATCGAATATCAATGAAACAGTATCATCCGGTATGCCGCATCCAGTATCGGAAATGGTCAGACATACATACCTGCCTTCAGTGATATCTTCGTTGAACCTGTTCTCTTCCAGATAATCACTGTCAATCACGACCATGCCGGTTGAGATACTGATCACTCCCCCGGCATCTCCAAGCGCTTCAGACGCGTTTAATATGATGTTCATCACTATCTGCCTGATCTGTGTGGCATCGCCTTCCACCGGAGGAAGATTCTCGCAGGGATTGAAATCCAGAACAGTATTTTTCGATATGGAAGTCTCCAGCAGGTTCAGCATTTCCTCGATCATCACGGAAAGCTGAATAGATTCAATGACGAATATTCCTTTCCCGGAATAAGCGAGAAGCTGATTCGTAAGATCCGCCGCCCTGAGAGCGGATGTTTCTATACGTTCTATATTCTTCCGAATCGAGGATTCCGGAGGAAGCTGATCAAGTGAAAGACTCGCGTTGCCGAGTATCCCCATCAGAAGGTTATTGAAATCATGGGCTATTCCTCCGGCAAGCACACCAAGGCTTTCCAGTTTCTGCGCATGCTGTATCCGGATCTGAAGCCTGTTCTTCTCCTCCTCGGTTTTATGTCGTTCTGTGATATCCCTTATGAAAACGAGCTCAGCGCGGTTTCCCCTGTAAGTCGTAGCGCTTCTGTTCAATTCCACATAAAGAACTGATCCATCCTGTTTTCTCAGTCTGATCTTATAGAACACGGTTTTATCAATATTGATAATATTGGTGTCAGTCTCGAATTTCTCTGCATCTTCCTGTGAGAAAAAATACTTCCCGAGATTCGAACCTGTAATTTCATCTGTTTTCAAACCGAGTACTCTGATAAGTTCCCTATTCGCAAATACTATCCTTGAATCCTGGATGATAACAATACCAACACTCGCGCTCTCTACCAGATTTCTATATTTCTCCTCGCTTTCCTGAAGGGAGACAAGCATCTTTTTTCTTTCAATAAACATCGCGACCTGGTCGGATACAAATTCGAGAATTTCCCTGTGCTTCTCAGTGAACTGCATACCAAGCTTATTAGGTTTCAGTGAAAGAACTCCAACTGTTTTTGCACTTATTCGCAGTGGAGTGCCTATCCATCCTGAGATCAATGATCCTGCGGGCTTAACTTCGCCACTTCTCCTCAGCCTTTCCAGAGCGCTGTTGCTGTATATCAGGACAGTCTTACCGGTTCTGATCACATGTTGCTCAAGTTCTTCAACCACAGGATCAGCCGAGATTTTATCACCATGCAGTTCGCCTGTCAGGGGATCACTGATTGTGTCGGTGTTTTCGTCGTAAAGAATGATAGAGAAAATCGCCGCAGGGAATATGACATTGATGATTTCATGAAGTTCACGATATAACTCCCTGCTGTCAGATGAAACAAATGCTACTCTGGCAATTCTATAGAGTGATGTTTCAACATTTCTGGATCTTACGCTGTTCGCAATGTTACGGATAATCGTAATGACATATTTTGTTTTGCCTTTTTCCTTGATTGGAATCTTGCGGGTTTCCCTGAAATGCTCCAAACCGTCAATGAGAATGCAGGATTCAGGTGTAACATGAACCTCACCTGTTTTGAATACGTTTCTGTACTCATCGAATACGGTTTCAGACAGGAACGGGCATAATTCGCAAAGATTCATTCCCTGTCGAGGCTTGGAAATATCGAAATCATCTCCCCATCCCCGGACAGTATTATTGAACATTACCAGGTTCAGATCGCTATCCACAACATGAATAGCTTCCTTCAACAGGTCGATAATTTCACTGCTTAAAGACTCTGAGAATGATGTGTTCTCCACTTGCGAGGATGATTCCCGAGAAATTTCTTCTCTCTTTGATTTGCTTTTCCGCATTTGCACCACTTTATCCTGTATCCAGGTTATGAACCGGAGAACAAAACTGAGTCTGATAGAGTACTGCCGCCATGCACGATGGTTGTTCCAGCTTCACCTTCAATAGCTTTAAGAATGTTGCCCGGTGATGTAATTACAACCCTTTGTCCGCCGTGTTTCAGGAAACCGATGGAAGCCCGGATCTTGGGCAGCATCGAACCCGGGGCAAACTGATTATCATGTACATGACGTTCCATCTCCTGAAGTGTCGCGATCCGGATACCAGCCTGATCGGGTTTTCCGAAGTTGATATATACCTCCGGTACTGAAGTAGATATGACGTAGAGATCGACTTCGAGCCGTGTCGCGAGAAGCGCGCTGACATGATCCTTATCGATGACCGCAGGGACACCTCTGACTTTGTAGCCCTCACGCACGACCGGAATTCCTCCACCCCCTGCGCAGATGACGATCTGTCCCGCATTCACGAGAGTTCTGATGGCTTCAAGTTCAAGGATTCGTCTCGGTTTTGGTGAGGATACGACCCTCCGCCATCCCCTTCCGGAATCCTCCTTCATGATCCAGCCATACTTTTCGCTGACCTTTCCGGCCTCATTTTCATTATAGAAGGCTCCAACGGGTTTTGTGGGGTTTTCGAAAGCCGGATCATCAGGCGCGACAAGAACCTGGGTTACCAGAGCGGATACAGGAATATCCAGATCCTTTTCCTCCAGCACATCACCAAGCACCTGCTGAAGCAGGTATCCGATATAACCCTGCGTAGCAGCGACATTAACATCCATACTGTCAGGCGGAACCGTTGATGAGGCCAGAGCGTTTCTCAGAAGTTCAAAACCTACCTGAGGACCGTTCCCGTGAGTAATTATAACGCCCCCGCGATACTGGGCTATTGTAGCTAATTCCTCGCAAACCTCCCGCGCAAGTGTATGCGTATCAAGGTTGCCGTTCTTTCCCCCCGGAGAAACCAGAGAGTTCCCCCCAACAGCTATTAAAGTCCTTGAAGTCATTCTACTGGCCTGCATTTTTCTCTACGATCTCCGGATTTCTCTTTGCGCTGCCTCTGTTAAGGATGACAAGAAGTATTCCGCCAATTGTTATAGCGATATCCGCAGCATTAAAGGTTGGCCAGCGCCAGCCGTTCGATCCGATATCGATAAAATCAACTACCTTGCCGTAGAAAAATCTGTCAAGAAGGTTTCCCATCGCGCCTCCGAGTATGGCTCCAAGGGCAATGAAAAACAGAGGAGTATGATTCCTGAGCCGCCAGATGAAAACGGTGATCATGATGACCGCGATTGCTGTAAAAACGGTCAGGACCATAGGTCCTCCCCATGACATACTGAATGCTGCTCCCTGATTCCATGCAAGTGTGAACCTGAAAAAATTCCCCAGGACCGAAACAGGCTGATGAAGATCAAGAGAACCAAGCGCAAGCCGTTTGGTCAGCTGATCAATACCAATCACTGCCAGCGCGGTCAGATATCCATAAGTTCTCTTTCTTGCATCAGTCATTCAAATCCATACCCTCCAGAACACCGGCACACCTGGAACAGACATCATCAGGAGTAAGAGTCCCAACTTCGGGAAGGATCTTCCAGCAGCGATTGCATTTGAACCCCTCAGCCTTCTCAACTGATACAGTAACTTCTTCTCCTGCGGTTACATACACCTGAGATACTATCAGAAAATCAGCCCAGTCCTCCCCGTTGGCGCTGTTGACCATTCCTTCAGGAACAGTAAGGTGGATCGCGGCATCAAGACCACCACCTATCTTGCCACAGGCTCTTTTCTCCTCAAGTTCCTTCAGAACGATTTTCCGTACCTCGATACAGGTTTCCCATAAACCAAGTTCTGCCATCTCCTGATTCGAAGCGACAAGACCGGCATCATCCGGAAAAAGAGCCAGATGTACGCTGTCCACCCCTTCTTTAAGACAGTCCGGAAGTTCCTTCCATGCTTCCTCAGCAGTAAAGGGAATCAGCGGAGCAAGGAGTGTAGCAAGGTTCTTCAGCATATAGGCAAGAACCTGTCTGGTCATTCTGGCTGAAGCGGAATCAGGATCTCCGCAGTACAGTCTGTCTTTTCTCATATCAAGGTATTGACCTGAAAGGCTGATAACGGCAAAGTTCCGTAATTCTCGATATACACGATGGAACTGAAATTCCCGGTACTCTTCGATGCAGAACCTGCAGAGCTCTCTGAAACGGAGGTAGATATACCTGTCAAAACCTTCAAGTTCCGAGGGATCAAGGTTATACTCATTGAATTCTCCAAGGTTGCCAAGCATGAACCGGAGAGTATTGCGAAGCTTCCTGTAAGCCTCTCTTGCGTCATCCAGTTGAGACATGTCCGCCTTAAAATCACATGTGTAATCCACGCTGCCAAACCAGAGACGAAGTATGTCCGCTCCCTGACTGTTTATAACCTTCAAAGGAGAAATCACGTTACCAACAGACTTGGACATCTTTCTTCCGGTTTTATCCTGAATGAGACCATGGGTTATAATGTTATCAGCAGGCCTGCTCATACCAAGCGCTTCACTCGTTACAAGGCTTAATCCGAACCAGCCGCGGTGCTGGTCGGTCGCTTCCAGATAGACCGCTGCGGGGCGGGAAAGCCCGTGTTTCTCTGTAAGTACGTTGTAATGACTCAGAGAACTGTCAAACCATACATCCAGTATGTCGTCCACTCTCTCAAGATTACGTCCGCCGCAGAACTTGCATACAGCCTCTTTACCGGCAAGTTTGAATAATTCGGACGGGTCGAGTTCGAACCAGACATCGGATCCCTTCTCTGAAACCAGGTCAGCGACGGCGTCGATCACCTCATGATCAAAAACCGGTTCACCGCAATCCGGACATGTAAAGACAGGGAGAGCAACACCCCATGACCTCTGCCTTGAAAGACACCAATCGGGACGAACCTCCATCATGTTCCGCATGCGTTCGTGACCCCATGCCGGATGCCAGGCTGTTTCCTCGACTCTTTCGAGAACGCGCTTCTTCAAATCTTCATGGGAAAGACTCAGGAAAAACTGTCTGGTCGCTCTGAAGATGAGCGGTTTCTTGCAGCGCCAGCAGTGCGGATAACTGTGCTTGATATTCTTACTGTCAGCCACAAGATGCCCTGATTTCTTCAGATCATCAATTATGACCGGATTCGCCTTGAATACATGCATGCCTGCGAATTTCCCTGCGGCATCAGAGAAAGTGCCGTTTTCGGTAACAGGGCTGAATATTTCCAGACCGTATTTCAGTCCGACGATAAAATCTTCAGCTCCGTGCCCCGGAGCAGTATGAACACAGCCGGTGCCATCTTCCATTGTCACATGGTCAGCCAGTATCATCATGGATGTTCTGCCCTCGAACAGAGGATGCTTCAGCAGGAGACCCTCAAGTTCACTGCCGGTGAAGACAGGTTCTTCCAGAACTGCCCCTTCGATACCGGTGTCTTTCATGAATGCCCCGGCTCTTTTCCGGGCAACAAGGAAGTTGTCTTCATCCGCTTTGACAATTACGTATTTCTCGGAGGGATGAAGCGCCACAGCCAGGTTTGCAGGCAGTGTCCATGGAGTTGTTGTCCAGATTACCGTTCTGGTTCCGAAGGGAACACCCGCCTTCTCCCATTCCTCAGGATTATCCTGCTGAAATGCGACGTAGATCGAAGGAGAAGTATGGTCTCCGTGTTCCACTTCGGCTTCAGCCAGTGCTGTTCCGCATTTTGTGCACCAGTGTATCGGACGAAGCCCCTGGTAGACATAATTACGTTTGACAAGTTCACCGAAAGCCCGGACAATGCCAGATTCATAATCAGTACTCATGGTAAGATAGGGTTCATCCCAGAGACCGAATACTCCAAGCCTCTTGAACTCTTCCCGCTGTACTCCCACGAATTCAGCGGCATACTCGCGGCATTTTTTCCTTATCTCTTGCTTTAAAAGATTTTTTCCACCCTCCGGCTGATCTCCCATGACATGATGCTCGATAGGCATGCCATGGCAATCCCAGCCTGGAACGTATGGAGAATCATATCCCATCATCGTATGTGATTTGACTATGAAATCCTTCAGTATTTTATTGAGAGCTGTTCCGAGATGAACGTGCCCGTTTGCGTAGGGAGGTCCATCATGGAGAATGAACAGAGGGCTCCCCATTCGCGAGTGCCTTATCCTGTTGTAAAGATCTCCTTTACTCCACTCTTCCAGCATTTCAGGCTCCTTGACAATAAGATTGCCTTTCATGGAGAAGCCGGTTCTGGGCAAATTTATTGTGTCCTTGTAGTTCACTGCTCCTCACCTCCCCCGGTGAATTTTGAATTGAACAAATCGAGCGCTGCTTCCGCGGCCTCTCTAACTGGTGATACTTCAGTATTAAAGGAATCCCAGCTATGACATCTTACTAAAAACATTACTTTCGCTCCGCCATGACCTGCCACTTCAGCCTCGTCCACTCCTTCCGAAACAAGAGCGTCAGCTCCCATCATCGAAAATTCCGCCGGTGTAGCAAGCCTCCACTCGGGCACTCTGCCGATTACGCCCTTTTTCCAGGATCCTTCAGGAGTGATATAAAGATCCATCAGCGAAGGGAATCTGGGACCCAGATCCTCTCTGTTTGAACCGATCAGCGGGCTGCCTCCGAATAAAGCAATATGGTCGGAGGCTACAATCCATTTATTTCTGCTGGAAACACCGTCCGTTCCTATCAGGAAAAGTTTTGAACCGGAAACAAGAGCGGATCGCACGAAATCCAGTGCTTCTTCCCCATCCGTGCGAAAGTGTACTGCAATATCTTCGGGAAGATCACATTTCCAGCTGTCAGGAAGAACCGCGACCATTCAACCACCTTTTTCAAATACACAACTATACAATACGAATAACGAATTGTGATTATGCAAATATATATCCCGCGGAACAAGGGAAGCGCCCCCGCAGTTAACGGGAGCGCTTTGTGCTTTGTTCTATAAGTGGTGAACTACTCGTATGGTCCGGGTTCGACGGGTTTTTCTTCCGGAGCCTCAGGAGCTGCCGGAGTAACAGGAACCACCGGGGTAACAACAGGAGCTTCCGGAGTAACAACAGGAGCTTTCGGAGTAACAACAGGAGCTGCCGGAGCTGCGGGTTCCACTATTTCAGGCCCCTTCTCAGGAGCGGGAATCCCGGCTGCTTTGGTAACATCCGCCATTGATTTCGGCATATCCCATCCGGCCGCGCCCTTGAAAAAGAAAGTAACAAATATCTGGGCCAGACCGGCAAGCGCAACGATCCAGATACCTATGCCAAGGCTGAGCCCCGGTCTGCTCCTGAATATCTTGGTCAGTATCAGAAGAAAAGCAAGAGCGGCGGGAATCCAGACACCTCTGAGAAACTTCTTCTCGAGAGGTTTCATTTTGTCACCCGCAAAGAAGGCGATCGCGCCGCCTGCAGCAAACAGAATAAGTATTAACCAGCCACCATCCTCGGTGCCGCTGATATTCACCGTACCGAATACAGTATACCATGGAAGGAATGCAGCGATCATTCCAATCACGGCAATAATGAGTATGAACATTCGTTTCTTTTCCATCAGAACCCCCTTTTCAGTTGAGTAAAGATGGGTACCCATAAAGAGCATGTCAATAACGAAATTCAGGCGCTTCTCGTCACATGATCAGTTTTCAACAGGTAACGAATCAAGCCACTTCTTTATAACAGGCTGAGGTCTCTCTTGATAAATCTCCTCAAGCAGCGTTCTGCCTCCTGATGCTGATTCAGAATCACCGGTCAGTTTCCAGTGGGTGTAAAGAGTTTCTGCTCTGATATTTCGGTCAGGAGCTTCTTCAATCATTCCAAGAAGTCTAGCGGATGCGTTTTTATCACCTTTCTCCGCCAGAATAACTTCCAGATACAGCCTGCTGCTGTAGATAAGCTTCTCACTGCCTTTTCTGCCCTCGGTCAGATCAAGAGCTTCCCTGAGGTCTTTCTCTGCTTTATCGAATTCTCCATCCAGTGAGAAGATCTTTCCTCTCAGTCCAAGCTGACTGCTGCATGAAACCATATCATTGGCTTTCCGGGAATACTCCAATGCTCTGTTAATACTTTCAATTGCTGCCGCAGGTTCATCAAGCTGGAACTGAATCAGAGCAATTGCGGACCACCCTTCAGACAGATTACGTTTATCACCTATCGCCTCTGCATGTTCAATCTGTGTTTGAACACAATCAAGCGCCGATTCAAAATCTCCCTTGAGAAAAAAGATATACCCCATTCTGGCATATCCTGACATCAGGCCCGATCTGAAACCGATTACTGAGGCAATATCTATCAGCTCGGTTGAGTACTTCAAAGCAGCATCTATATTTTCTATCCCGATCGAAGCGTGCGCGAGATTACCCAATGCAGCGCACTTCGCCCTGAGGTTGCCCGTTTTGATGCTGAGGGTTACACATTGCATGAAGCAGTCAATTGCCTGTTCCCATTCCGCCCTTCGGAGATGAATTATTCCAAGCTTGCTTGTGGCAGTGCTCAGCGCAGCCCAGTTCGCTGTTTTCGTGGCAGCTTCCTTCAGCTTCACATGTACTTCTTCAGCTTTGTCGTAATCCCTGTTGTAAATGTGAACTCTCATGAGGTTATCATATCCTGCGATGATACTCTTGATCAAACCTGTTTTCTGCGCGAGCCTGACCTGCTCCTCTGTACATCTCTTCATGAGATCGTACCGGCCCAGCTGTCTGTAAGTTATCGCAACCCAGTAAAGCGAAGCGCAGATCTCCAGTGGAATCCCGGATTTTCGGGCAAGATCAATGGATTCTTCGCCAAGAGTAACAGCCTCTTCAGTTCTTCCCGCTGATCTGACAACTAAACCAAGCTGCCGGGTCGTTATAGACATATGGCGCGTATCATCCATAATTGAGAATGTTTCCAGGCATTCCCGGAGCATTTTCTCGGCCTGTTTCAATTTCCCGGCGGAACCGATATTTGTTCCGAGCTTGAGCATCACCCGCGCTTTCAATGAATCATCAACCAAAGGGTTTCCGCGAATTCTCTTCATTGTACCGGTCAGCAGATCTATACCTTCGTTAAGCAGTCCCGCATTCCGGTAAACACCGGCAAGGTCCAGATCAACCTCTGTCCTTTCCGGATCCGCGACCATAGAAGCAAGTCTTCCGTACATCGCGATTGCTGCGCTGTTCTCAAAATTGCCGGCTAAAGCCTCCGCAGTTTTTCCGATATACGTGACAGCTTTCAGATTATCACCGCCCAGCTGGAAATGGCTGGCAATTTCCTCAAGGTGAGATGCGGAAGTGGTACCTTCATGAAATACTTCAAGAATCTGACCGGCCTTCAGGTGAAGCTTTTCCTGTTCATTGGAGGGAATGAACTCTGCAGCCCATTCACGAAACACCACATGTGCAAATGAGCAGAAGGCTCCATCAACTGTGAGTATGTGCTTCTGAACACATGATTCCAGTTCATTTTCAATAGTTTCAGATTCAGTGACTTCAGCGAGAATATCCCGGTTGAACAACTTTCCCAGAATGGATGCGGTTCCCGCTATCTTCTGAACCGACGCAGGCATCATGCGAATTCTGGCGAGGAACATATCCTTGATGGACTCTGTGATCTCAATTGCGGATCCGATCAGGCCAAGGCGCTCTTCTCTTCTGTTAACCTGTTCCGTTTCAGTTAGATAATCAAGAGCCTGCTCAAGAAACAGCGGGACTCCTCCCGCTCTATCCCACAGAAAGTCAACAAGCTTCTTTTCAGGTGAAATACCGGTGAGTTCCTCCACAAATGAGTTGATATCCTTTTTTGAAAGCCCGCTGAGGAATACTATGTCTAACCCCGAAGCAGGATCAACGGATGGAAAAACAGGCTGGGATCCCGTAGAATCAGGTCTTCCCGTCGCAATGAACCCGAGTGGAGATCCGGAAGCTGCCCTGAGCATTCTCTCAAAGATCAGGATACTCTCGCGTGAAAACCACTGGATATTCTCTATTACCACAACAACAGGCTGCAGAATTGAAAGACTAATGAAAAACGAAGTTATTGATGTTGAAAGTTTCTCTGCCCGCTGCGATGGTTCAAGCTGGTGTACTATCGACCCGGATTCCTGAGAAATCCCTGAAACACTTTCAAGGAAAGGTCTGGCTTCCAGCAGCTCGTCAACCAGGTGATAAACGGGATAATCTGTCCGGAGCTCCAGATTGAGAAGGAGTCCTTCCCAGACGTGCCGGAAGTTCTCGGAGTTTTTCTTCTCCGAAACTCCTGCGTCAAGATTGAACCACTCCCGGAAAAAATCAGCTAACGGGTCAGTGCCGGGAGCCTGATCGGCCTCAATGAAGATAAATTCAATATCCGGAAGAGCTGCATCGATCTCCCTTACAAGTCTGGTCTTACCAATACCTTCGGGAGCCCAGTAACAGAGAATACCAGGCGAATCACCGGTTTCCAGTCCTGAAAAAAGAGAAACCGCTTGAGCAAGCTGGTGTTCGCGACCTACCATGGCTCCACGGTAGAGTTTAGACGATCTGGCTGTCATTCAATGAACCAATCCGGCAATTTCGAGTGAGCGTCTACGGATACGAGTTTCCTTCTGGATGTAATGCCGGACAGCAATCTTATGGATAAATGTGTTGTACCGAATTCTCCGGCCAGGAACTTCTGCAGTTCCCTGTTGGCTTTTCCATCAGCAGGGGGAGCGTTGAGCGCGATTTTGAGTGTTCCATCAGCCATTCTTCCCCGGACTTCAGTTACGGGCGCCCGGGGGATGACCTTGATCTTGAAACGTATTGTACACTTTTCGCTGCTCAACTATTTGCCATATTCAGGCATTTTATTAACTTTTTTCTTACTTGTCTTTTAAACTAGTGCCTGTCACTATTTAATGGGGTGGCTTCCTCGATGAGCATTATCGGAATATCATCCTTCACTTCATATACAAGAGCACAGGCATGACATACAAGCACTTCTTCAGGATCGGTTCTGTATTCCAGTTCACCCTTGCACTTCGGGCAGGCAAGAATCGAAAGCAATCTTTCATCAAGCATCATACACTCCTAAATTACGAAAATACCATCTTCGATGATCTTATCCTCCGAACCATCTTTCCGGACACCGAAAACGGAAACTTCTTCTGAACCGATCATGAAATCGGTGTGAACGAGAGATGAATTGCACTTCGCCGTTTTCAATTCTTCATCGGACATCCTGATTCCATTCTCAATGCAGTCAGCGTAACCGTTACCAAGAGCAATATGACACGAAGCGTTTTCATCATATAGAATGTTATGGAATATCTTTCCGCTTCTGTAGATGGGTGAATTGACATCAACAAGAGCGACTTCACCGAGAGCTTTTGCCCCCTCATCGAATTGAAGGTACTGATCCAGCACTTCTTCATTCCTGTCAGCTCCGAATTCGATTACTTTGCCCTCCTTGAATCTGAACCATGCGCCTTCAACCTGTGAGCCAAGTACTTCCACAGGGCGCGTTGTCCTGACTGTTCCCTCTGTCCTTGTATGATCGGGAGTGCTGAAAATCTCTTCGGTCGGAATGTTCGGAAAGAATACGATACCGCTCTGATTAAAACATCTTCCGCCTGCGAAAAGTCTGTTCGGAGCCATTCCGACATACAGGTCGGTTCCAGGGCCAATGAAATGTATCCTGTCATAGCGTATTCTGTTCATATGCTCTGATCTTCTCTTGAGCTCAGCATCGTGCTCGAGCCATGCCTTCGCGGGATCATCCCGGTCCAGACGGAGAATTGGAATGAGTATGTCCCATATCCGTTCTTCCCAGTTCACGGAATCTCCAAGTACCTTTGCTGCCCAGGCTTCGGTTGGATACAGACACACATTCCACGCGATCCTGTTTGCTGAAATCCCCTTCAGAAATTTCCGCATGGCCACCGAATTTACCTTGCTTGCCCTGCCCAAACGTTCGGAATCCGCACCTTCCATAATATCGGGATTCTCCGGACCTCTCAGAGAAATACTGCTCCATCCATCCCTGAGATAGCTTTCATACATATTCTCCAGATGGGAGGGCAAAAAATCAAGGTATTCATCCTTTTTGATCCCCTCCAGGCGCATTCTGCCTAATGCGGAGTCCGAGTATTGAACAGAGACCAGAGAAGCTCCGTTTTCGTACGCAAGGCTGGCAAGTTCCCTGACAAATTCCTTCTGTACTGTTTCAGTCCTTATGAGGAGAGGTTTTCCCTCCTGTTGATTGACAGCGGTTTTTATGATTATTTCCGCATATTTTCTGTGGAGTTCGTCTTTGTTCATGATTCTCCGATCACATTTAAAACAATCCGAGGAAATCTATTCCAAGCGCTCTGTAACTTCTTCCCCCGGTTTCAAGTATATCGATAAACTGCAGTGATATTCTTACCTGGCCAAAACTCTCCCAGTATACTTCTCCGCTCAGAAAGCCTCCTCCTACGTCAAAACGGACTGAGTCAGCTTCATCTGTAGCAAAATCATACTCAAACGCCGTTCCGAATCCACCTGGAAACGATTTGTCCAGACCTGTCCAGACACCGGCATGCACAAGCTCCCTGACATCGGCGCTGATACCGAAGTGAAAGGCCATATCGCCACCGATAGTCTGGAAATTCTTGCTGAGCGCCAGATAAATATCCCTGGCTTTTCGTCTGTACGATCCACCGCTTCGAACAGCTTCCGGCTCATTATCAAATCCAAGAACCATGCCGGGAAGAGGTACTGTTTCATCAAGCAGACGAAACCTTGCCTTGAGATAGATATGTTCAAACCATGAAGGGTCGTTCATACCGGTAATATTCCATCCTCCGTAACCAAGACCCGCTGCAAGCCTCGGTATTATACCCACGCAGAATGAAAACCTTAATCCGTCACTGGGAAATGTATTCATGGAGATGCTGTACGTCCTGGGTGCGACAATACCCGCGGTTGGTTCATGTACTATTCTCATCAGTTCACCGGAAACGCCGGCCCCGGCAAACAGAAGCATCAGACTGATCAGAATAATCTTCCTCATAAGCGCGGCCCCCTTCCTCTGGACAGAGCTACGGATTCATTCCCCAGAAGTTCTCTCAATTCTGAAACTAATTCAGCACAGGGATCAACTCTCAGAGATCTGGAACGTCCCACGACTTTCCATCCTGACCTGTGTTTGATAATAACTGATACTTCTCCCTTGCCCGAACTGTTCCTGAGACAATCTACCGCTTTCTCAAGCAGATCCATTCTGGGGTTGCTGCCATCTACCAATATAGTCACGCCAGCTCTCAGTATAGATCTGACCTTGTCCAGCGGAAATATCTTTCTGGCGCTGAAACGGCTGTCCCCTCTCCTTCTGGACACCTCACCATCCATCAGAACAAGACAATCCGGTTCAAGCAAATCACCGAATTCTTTTAGAGCGTCACTGAACACAACGACCTCACTTGTACCCCGGCAACCTTCTACCAGCACAAATGCCATGTCACCATGTTTCGTGGGAATGATCTTCTTCTTCAGGATCATACCGGCGGTAGTTATGAGTTTCCTGTCGCTTTCATGAGCCAGTTCAATCGGCTCGTTGGAAAAACTGTCAATTTCATCGGAATACATTTCAAGAGGATGACCGGTCATATAGAATCCGAGAAGTGATTTTTCCAATCTGTACATTTCTTCCAGGGATAATTCTTCCTTTTCCTTCAATATCGGCGCATGATTCACAGAGTTTTCTTCGCTGTCATCCCGTTCGTTGCCGAACAGAGACATCTGCCCCGCTTCAATGTGCCTTCTGACCGATATTCCATAACTGATCGCGTGCTCCACTGAATCAAGAAGAGTCGCTCTGTTCTTGCCGAAGCAGTCCATTGCTCCCGCACCAATGAGGGATTCAACAGCCTTCTTGTTGATTATTCCATTTCCCAGCCTTGTACACATATCAAAAATGCTGTCAAACGGATCATCCTTCTCTCTTGCTTCCACAATCGCGGATGATGGTCCCTCTCCTACATTCTTGATCGCGGAAAGCGCATAGATTATCCCGCCTTCCTGATCGACATCGAACTTGACCGAACTGTAATTAACAGATGGCGGATTTACTGTCACGCCAAGTCGTGAGCACTCTTCAATCAGGGGAGTTATCCTGTCGATCTTGCCTATCTCACTGGTCAGACACGCTGCCAGAAATTCTGAAGGGTAGTTTACTTTCAACCATGCGGTCCAGTAAGCAAGCGCCGCATAACAGACAGCATGAGATTTATTGAAACCGTATCCGGCGAATTTCTCAATAAGGTTAAATACCTTCACAGCTGTTTTTTTCTTCACATTCCTGTCAATAGCGCCGCTGATAAATTTCTCCCGCATCTGAGCCATTACTTTCGGGTTCTTCCGTGACATTGCGCGTCTGAGTGTATCCGCTTCCGCCATGGACATACCGGCAAGAAGGTTTGCTATCCTCATAACCTGTTCCTGATAGATAATCACTCCGAATGTAGATGAAAGGACTTCCTCCAGATCAGGATGGGGATATGTGATGGTAAAGTCGGATGAACCGGATTCAATACCTTTCTTGTTTTCAGCATACAGATCTATCATGTCCATGGAGCCAGGACGGAAAATAGCTACTGCGGCAACAACGTCATCAAAGCTGTTGACGTTTATTTTTCTGAGAGCATCACGCATGCCGGAGCTTTCCAGCTGAAACACACCCGCTGTCTCACCTCTGCTCATCAGTTCAAAAGTCTTCCTGTCATTAAATAACAGGTTCTTCACTCTGAAATCCGGATCTCGTCTGCGAACCAATCCCTCAGCCCGATGAATAATCGTCACGTTTCGAAGACCGAGCAGATCCAGTTTCAGAAGACCTACTTTTTCTGCGCTTTTCTTTTCATATTGGGTTGTAATCCCCTCTTTTGCGGAGCAAAGAGGAACATATTCGCGAAGATTGCCCGGTGTTATTATGACACCGGCTGCGTGAACTCCGGAATGCCTGGCGATATTCTCCAGAGTGTAACCGTAATTGAAGAGTTTCTCAATTTCCTTTTCTTCGCTGACTCTCCGCGAAAGCTCCGGAACGCTTTTTACTACTTCCGGGAGAGGAGCGTCAGGATTTGGAGCTGATGCCACCAGTTTAGCCAGAACATCTCCCTCCGCGGGGGTCATGCCCATGACACGCGCCATATCTCTTACCACAGATCTGTTTCTGATCCGGCTGAAGGTAATGAGCTGGCAGACATTTTCCCTGCCGTAGATATCGATGATGTGATCGATGATCTCACCGCGGCGCTCACAGCAAACATCGATATCGATGTCCGGCATCTCTTTCCGTGCGGGGTTGAGGAAGCGCTCAAAGCTGAGGTCGTAATCAAGCGGATTTATGTCAGTAATATCAATCGCATACGAAACAAGGCTTCCGGCAGTTGAGCCTCTTCCCGGTCCCACCGGTATATCTATGGACCTGGCCCATCTCATCATCTCGGAGACTATGAGGAAGTAACCCGGAAAGCCCATATCACGTATGATGCTGAGTTCGTGCTCAAGTCTTTCGGTTTCCGGGGAATTCAACTCCCTCTCCAGTCTCCTGGCCAGACCTTCAAAAGAAAGCCGATGGAGGTAACCATTTGTGTCCGCTTCCCCTTCAGGAAGAGGAAACTCGGGCAGAATGGGCTCACCCTCGATCAGGTTGAATTCACATTTCTCCGCAAGTCTTACAGTGTTTGAGACTGCTTCCGGTATCCATTCGAATAGTTTCTGCATCTCAAGCGGGGTTTTTACATAAAATTCAGCTGTTTCAAACCGCATGCGTCCTGGATCGTTCAGAGTCTTTCCTGTCTGGAGACACAGAAGCGCCTCGTGTGCCTGATGATCCTCTCTTCGAAGGTAATGCGCATCGTTGGTCGCCGCGACAACAGCACCGGTTTCCTTTGCCAGTTCAGCAAGTATGGGAAGAACCTTTGCTTCATCGGACAGTCCATGATCCATCAGCTCAATGAAGTAATTTTCAGGTCCGACAAGGTCCTGATAAAATCGAATAGTGTCAGTAGCTTTCTTCCTGCTGCCGGAAAGGAGATGCTGCGTAACCTCCCCCTGCAGGCAGGCGGAACCAATAAGAAGCCCTTCACTGTAACGGGCCAGAATTTCCCGGTCAATTCGCGGCTTATAATAAAATCCGTCTATATAACCAGCTGATGAAAGTTTCGAGAGATTGTGGTATCCTTTTTTATTTTTCGCTATAAGTGTGAGGTGATATCTTTTCCCGTTCCTGCTGCGATCATTCATTGAAGGGAAAGCTATATATGCTTCCATCCCGAGAATTGGATGTACTCCCTTTTCCTTCATTTTTTCAAAGAACTGAACTGCCCCGAAGAGGCTGCCATGATCAGTAACAGCCACTGAATTCATTCCATTCTCAGAAATGTAGCCGGCCAGGCGATCAAATCTTATCGCTCCATCGAGAAGGCTGTATTCCGAATGCAGATGCAGATGGACGAAACCGTTACTCATTAATCTTCTGAATCCGATATCGAACCTGATGACTGTTTCTCATCGTCAGTATTACCGTACAGACGGTCAAATTCACGTTGTTCCTCAATATCAGCCCTGGAAGCAAGGTCAACGCCATCTTTTCTGTATCTTAGAACCAGATAGATGAGTGTCCAGGAGGATGAGCAGCAGGAGAAGAGGTAGGACACAACAACCAGGAATATTGCTGTTCCTGAAAGCCCCGCGATCACTCCGGATATACCTGTCCATGCCTGAATGGAATCCTGTTGACCGAAGGTGGTCAGACCTGAGAAGAACGGGAGTACTTCGGGAGCTAATAACCGGGGGCCTGAAGCAAGCGCTGCACCGAATCCCCCGCTTCCCGCACCGAGGGCCACGGAAAAAGAGAGTAAATCCACCGCGAGCGATGCGAACAGGAGAAAGGTGATCCCGCCAAGCAGCATAATGATCAGCGAGAATAACCAATAGAGAAACACCCTCCAGGATTGAGACGTCATGGTGGAGAATAGTTCAAAGACTGATTCAAAAGTATCACCGCCGGTAGTGGCTATTATCGAAGGAAGCAGTTGAAAGGAAAGAACAAGAGCCAGCGCAGTCAGAACCGCCAGCAGCATAACACCCCATAACGGAACTGAAAGCAATGCGGCCAGAATCGGACCCGCGACCGGAATGCGGGAAAGAACTCCTGCGGCAGCACCGGCCGCCAGTGCAAGAATAATAACAAGTACAAGCAGAACAGGAATAGTAATAAGGGGTGTGCTGTTTCCTCTGGCAAACCTGGAAGCATCCGCTCCGGAGAAGAAATTATCTCCACGGATCTGCTGGAAGGTTATTCTGGAAACTTTTAAACTGCCACGGGTGAGAACATATAAGATCAGGATAACAGCGATAATCAGAAATATGACAGGTATCGCATCTGTCCAGAAAAGCGCTCCGGGAAGCGGAAAAAGACGGCTCTGCTCCCATCTGGCAGCCATGTCATATCCCGCAGCAAAAAATCCAAGATATATGAAAATGTCCCAGATTGCCCATGATAGAACAAGTGTTTTGAAATAAATCCATATCTTCCTTGCGCTGAACCCGTACTTCGCGCACAGGGGAATATCTTTTGCATTGAACCGCAGTTCTTCAGTCATGTTCACTCCTCATATCTCAATTCATCAGACAATACTACCGGCCACCTGTTTTCGGTAGGTCAGAGTGAGACCGGTAACAGACTCAGCGCCTGCTTCCAGCAGTATTTCTGAAGCACTGTCCATCGTGCTGCAAGTGGTGGCAACATCGTCTATCAACCATATATGAACACCAGCAGGTACTTTTCTGTGATTTCTCAATCTGAATACTCCTCGAACGTTCGATCTCCGCTCGGTTACAGAAAGCCCAACCTGAGAACGGCTGTCGTCTCTGGACAACAGATTCATGTTTCGAACACCCATTCGCGAAGCCAATGCTCCGGCAATCAGAAAGGACTGGTTATACCCCCGCTCACGTATTCTTTTTCTTCCCGCGGGAACAGGAACCAGAACATCGTCAACTTCTGGAAGTGCCATGGAGTTTTTCAGAATCATCTCAGCAGCCACCCGTGCGAGATATTTCTCTCCGTTGAATTTCAACCTCAGCACTATCTCTCTGGGCAATCCTCTGTACAGGACAGCTGAATATATGGAAATACCGCTGGACAATTCTCCAGCCTTTCCCGGTGATGAGACCGGATTGAAAGAAGCACCGGTTCTGCTCCAGTGAACATGCCTGCACGGATCTGTTCTCAGCCTGCACCATGGACAGAGATATTCATTTTCCCTTCTTCTGCCTCCGCATCCAGGACATACGGTGGTCAGGAAGAGACGGAGAAGGTTCCGCGGTAACGCAGATAGAGCCATATTCCCAGTATAAAAGCAGAAAGAAACATTATCAGACTGATTATCTGATTGTCATTAAAACTATAGCCCATGATCTGGCCATACGCATGATCAAAATAGCGAAATTCTTCTATACCGAATCTGGTGACACCGTACAAACCCAGAAACAGACAGAAGATAAAACCGGGAAAGTGTTTACGCCGATCAGCCCACAGGAGGATTCCTACTATGAACAATCCGGATAATGAGCTGTAAAGCTGTGTCGGATGAATGAGGGAACCGGGAATAATTCCGGTATTGGAGTAGGGCATCGCGGAATCAGGAAATGAAACTCCCAGGAAACATGATGTTTCTGCGCCGAAACAGCACCCGTTGAGAAAACAGCCGATCCTGGTTACGAAAATACCCAGAGCAAATGAAGGAATGATAACATCCGCGAGTTTCCATTTGGGAAGTTTCTTCCTCCAGATGGAATAGAATCCGACTGCTACGGCAAGAATCACACCACCCAGCATACTGAGGCCGTACAGACCCTTCCAGATAGCAATTACATCCAGCCAGTGTCCCTGGAATTCGGACATATGCGTTACTACATAGAAAATCCGTGATCCCACTACAGCGGCAATCATCAGGCGCACACCAAGGTCGTAAATATCCCCTCTGGATATTCCCGCAGCTTCACCTCTTCTGGCGGCAAGCCAGAGCCCCAGCATGAAGGAAACAGCAAGCATCAATCCATAAGAGTTGATGGGCAGCAAATCACCGATTTTAAACAGAATCGGGTGCATTGTCAGACCCCCACTATAAAATCCGCATTTTCAGGAACCATAATCTAAGGTGCGAGTTGATTCCTGTCACTTCACACTTCTCTCCAGTACATGCCTGCATTCACAGCAAGTCCCAGCAGGAACAGTACTACGATCATCTGACTTCCTCCGTAGCTTATCAGAGGAAGCGGGAGCCCGGTTACAGGCATGATTCCAAGTGTCATTCCAATATTAACGAAGACATGAATGGTAAAATATGCTGCTATTCCCGCAGTCACAAGCGAGTTGAAAGAATTGACCGATTTTCTTGCTGCAAGGGTTATCCTCCATATAAGTACAAAGAATGTTGCAAGGAGAATAATTCCACCAAGGAAACCTGTCTCCTCCGCCCAGACCGAAAACACAAAATCGGTATGTCTGGCCGGCAGGTAAGCCAGCTCTTTCTGTGCGCCCTGAAGAAAACCCTGGCCAAATATCCCTCCGGATCCAACCGCGACTTCTGACTGAATGATATTCCATCCTGCTCCGTGTGGATCGCTTGAAGGATCGAGAAAAGTGATCAGTCTTGATCGCTGATATGTCTCAAGCAGATTCCATGCCATGGGTGTCAGAGCTGCAACAATGGAATTTCCCCCCATGAATATCAGCCAGCTTGAGAATGGATATTTACGTCTATAGAGTATCAATCCAAGAATACACATGAATATGATCCAGAAGATAATGTGTATTGAGGAGACAGCGGCCAGAACCGGGCTAACGATCAGATATATCCATCCAGGACCGTATCCGGCCCAGACAAATATCGCAAGCACAATCATGATCATTGCTACTGAAGTCCCAAGATCAGGCTGGAGAAGTGTCAGAATGACAGCAGGAAGAATGGTCAGAAACACCAGGAGTTCACCAAATTTTCTGGGTCGGACTCTGAGTGATGAGAGCCACCATGAAGTCACCAGAATCAAGCCTGCTTTCGCTATCTCGGATGGCTGAATATGCAGGGGACCTATGATGATCCAGCGGTCTGCCGGTCCGCCTCCAAGAAAAAGTGTAATCAGGAGAAGCAGACAGACCAGCAGATAAGTAACCGGAGAAATCTCTTCAAGTCTTCGAAAGGAAATCCATGTTCCGACAAGGAAAAAGGCTATGCCTATACCAACCCAGAGCACCTGTCTTCTGAACAGTCCGCTTTCAGAGACCACCATGGATGCGGAATATACTGTACTGAGGCCAATTGCCAGCAGTATAACGACTGAAGTAATCAGAAGCAGATCGGGACGGTCTCTTCCTATCAGTTTAAATCTCCCCTCGTTCAACCAGGTATCTGGAAAGGATATTTTCTGCTACCGGTCCGGCAATAGAACCACCATGTCCTCCATGTTCAATAACAACACATATAGCAAGGGGCATTGGATCCCGCACAAACCCGATTACCAGAGCGTGATCTTCTCCAGGACATTCAGCTGTGCCGGTCTTCCCCCAGAAATCCAGAGAAGAATCAGAAAAGGCATTATATAGAGTTCCTCTTCTGGAGGTAACTACCCTGAGCATAGCCTCGGTCACAATATCAAACGCGGAGTCTGTGACAACATCAGAGGATAGAACCGGATTCAGAACTTTTCTTTGAAGAAGAATTCCCGGAGGCGGCATTTCACCTCTTGAGGCGATAATTCCGGCAATCACTGCAAGCTGAAGAGGTGTTGCAAGAAGCTCTCCCTGACCAATTGAGATATTAAGCAGGTTACCGAGACCCCATCCATCATTACCGTAAGTGCGATTGAGATAATCGGAATCAGGAATCAGTCCCGTTTTTTCTCCTGTAAGAACATCCGTGAGTCTGGATCCCATCCCGAAACAGGCTGAATATTCGGCAAGTTCATCAATTGAACCCAGTTGCACTGTTCTGTAGAAAAAAACATCACATGACTGTTCAAGTGCCTGTACTACATTTAACCTGCCATGAGATGTCCAGCATCCAAATTCGGTATCTCCCAGTGTCAGCGAGCCGTAGCAGGGGTTAGGCATGTAGTCCCGGGAAATCAGACCCTTCGAAAGCAGCCAGCAGGCCGTGACAACTTTGAAAGTGGAAGCAGGGGGATAGGTGGCTGCCCATGCTCTTTCGAAAAGAGGATTATCCTGATTATCGAGGATAGCATTCCATTCGTCCTGAGTGATCCCCCGCGCAAACATATTCGGATCAAACACTGGAACTGAAGCAGCGCAGAGAATGTCTCCGTTTTCATAGTCAATGATCACAGCTGCTCCGGGCATTCCAGTCTGTTCCAGTTCTGTTATCGCAATACTCTGCAATTCCGCGTCTACTGTAAGCGATACATTCCCGCCCGGCACAGGATCTTCTGAAGAAGTACCTCGAAATTCTTCTACAATTCTGCCGAGCGCATCAACAACTTCTCTCTGAAGACCGGGAATTCCGCGCAGTGTTTCATTGAGTTTGAGTTCAAGGCCCGTCCTGCCGATAATCTCCCCTCTGAATGAATCCTGAGTATCAGCTAATCCAACATACCCCAGAATGTGACAGAAATCCTCCGGTCTGTGATAACGTCTCAGAGGAGCAACATCAATCATCACACCTGGTATTCTGTAGAGATTCTCCGCAATTGAACTGACTTTCTCCACACTCAGTCCCTCCCTGAGTACGACTGGTCTGTGAGGTACAGCTGAAGCTTCATCAAGGATTTCATTCAGTTCACCAGCGGTCATTTCCAGCTGTTGTTCGACAAGTGCAGTATTGGCTCTGTTGAATTCTGAAGGTACTGCGGAAACGATAAAGGCAGGTTTACTGTCAGCCAGGATAATACCATTCCTGTCACTGATGACTCCACGTGGAGCTGGTGTGACGATAACCCTTATATGGTTCTGACTTGACAGTCCTCTGTAATACTCACCCTTTATAATCTGAAGATAGATCAGCTTTGCTCCAAGCAGAATGAAAAGGATTGATACTACGGATAGAGAGAAGAAGAATGGCCAGTTTTTACTGTTTCCATACATTCAGTTATCCTGACACTCTATGCGCTCTGATATGTGTAAACCAGATTCCTGCTGAAATAATCAAAGCTCCAAAAGCTGTTGTAATCAGGGTTCTTGGCAGGGATAGAAGAAGCAGTGAACTGAAACCTGAGCCGAAAGGACGTGATGCGACGATAATGAAGACAGAGTCTGACACCGCCACAGCCACAGCTGCCATGAGCAGAAAAGAACCCCTTCCTTCACCCGCGGAAATCTCACCAAGAATTCCGGCGGCGTACAACCCTGCCAGCAGTGCGAGAGAAGAAGAACCGGGAGGTTGATGAAGGAGAAGATCCAGACCCAGGCCGGACCAGAAAGCACCGTCTACAGCCCATCTGCTCTCATGATTCTCAGCAAGGTATACAAGAACCAGAGGCAAAAGAGATGGAGCCAGAAAAGCCCGTCCGACCGTCAATTCCAGCAGAAACTGAATAATGACAGTAACTGAAAGCAGAAGCAGCCTGATCTGCATATTCTACCTTTTATCCTTTATCAACAACATACGCATATATTAATACTGATTATCACTGGAAGTAGTTTCATCGGGCAGAAGTATTAGAATCTCACCGGTATTTCTGAAGTCAACTGCTGACTCAACATCAAGCTTGAGCGCGAGTCCTGATTCCCCGGAAGAGACCCCTGTTACCATGCCGACAAGAAGACCATCAGGATACACTCCGCCAAATCTTGATGTAAGCACTCTGTCTCCAATTTCTACACCACTCGTAAGATCAACATGCACAAGCCTCAGATCCCCGGTTGAAGATGACTGCAGAATTCCATAGGCTCCGGATGGCCATGTTACGCAACTGACATTAACTGAGGGGTTAGTGACAGGCAGAATTTCACTGGTTGCCTCCTGCACGGAACTCACTATTCCGACCAGACCTGAGGATGAGATGCATACGGAGTTCAATACTACACCATCACAAATACCGCGATCAACAACCATGGTTCCGGTAATAAGACCCTCTGACCTGTAAAGCACCCTTGCGGGAAGAGCATGTCTGTTACCGGTCCGGGTAATGCCAAGCAGAATGCGGTATTGATCTACCTTGATTGCTTCTTCCCTGAGAATAGCATTTTCAAGCAACAAATAATTGATATCGTTCCTGAGTTCATCTATAACAGGAGAATCAGAACGATTAAAGAACATGGTTGATAATCTGGCGCCCATCCAGCTTCCCAGTCCGCCAAGAAGAACAGGACCAATCAACAGCAGTATTATTGAAAACACAACGTACAGAAGCAATCTTCTGCCTTTATTACTCATTGTGCTCTGACGGGTTTTTTTAGCAAGGCTCATATCGAAATACTACTGAAGAAGAAGGTTTCGATACCGATAGATATCTTCCAGAATCAATCCCGCACCAAGAACAGTACAGGACAAAGGATTATCAGCAACCCGTATCGGCAGACCGGTCTCACTCATAAGAAGCCTGTCCAGTCCTCGAAGCAGCGCACCGCCTCCGGTCATGACAACACCACGGTCAACGATATCACTGGCAAGTTCAGGTGGAGTTTTCTCAAGACCATGTCGCACAGCTTCAACAATAGTGCCAATGACTTCCTTCAGAGCGTTTCTGATATCTTCGGAGCTGATCGAATAGGTCTCTGGAATACCGTTAACAAAATCAAGACCGCTTACCTCATATTCGCGGTCATCACTTTCCAGAACAGTACCCATGTTGAGTTTTACTTTCTCAGCGGTTCTCTCTCCTATTAACAGACTGTATCGTTTCTTGAGATATCCTGCAATAGCCTCATCAATTTCATCTCCACCGATTCTGATGGAATTATTCGCAGCGATAGTGGAAAGACTGATTACGGCTACTTCAGTAGTTCCCCCACCTATGTCAACAACCATGTTGCCGGCAGCTCCCTCAACGGATATCCCTACACCGATGGCAGACGCTAAAGGTTCTGAAACAAGAAGCACTTCTCTTGCACCAGCTCTCTCAAGTGCAGTTCTCACAGCAGATATTTCGACTTCAGTTATACCGCTTGGAACACAGACAAGCACTCTTGGACGCATTGAGAATCTTCTCGTCTGAGCCATACTGAAAAACTCTCTGAGCATAGCCATTGTCGCGGTAGCATTTGTTATTACTCCGTCCTTCAGTGGCCTGACAGCATCGAGTGTAGATCCGGTTCGACCAAGCATGGCTTTCGCATCATCACCTACAGCAATTACATCGCCTGTTTCCCTGTCAACTGCAACAACACTTGGCTGATCAAGAACGATGCCTTTCCCCTGAAGGTAAATAAGGGTATTGGCTGTTCCGAGATCAATCGCCATGGCTGTTGAAAGCAGTGTTCCCGGCTTTCTTCCGAAAAAACCGCTTAAGAAACCAGAAGTACTCATTTCACCTCCTGTAAACTAACCAGTAACAGGTTGAATAGTAAACATTCAGCTCTGCGTCAACTCCATGTTATAACGGGTAAAGCAATATTTAAATTAAATCAGCAAGTGCCTGATTTATCAGTTAACAAGACCTTGGACTCTATCTATGCGGGATATTCCAGGCGGGCTGCCATAAAGCACTCGAATCAAGCGTATCAACAGGAATCGGAACGATCATCTCCCAGATACCTTCCCAGGGTATCGCTGATGCGTTAATATCCGTTAACTCAATGTTTACAGAATTAGAATTAATAGATAAAATCCATTTCCAGGGCCACGCTCTGTACTCGTCATGTGGAGAAGAAGCGGTTATCTCGAATCTACCTGAATCCCAGACACAGACTGAAGGAAACAGATCACCGCTATGCATTGCCAGGTGCATGTATTCCGTTGAATCAGGAACGGTGAAAGACCATTCGATGGTTCTATTCCCGATATGGGCACCTTCAGTAATCATCCATGATTCCAGAAGCATGGGAAAGCCCGTTCTGATCAGATAAATTAGATCATCTGTTGAAATAGTACCTGATCCTGTTTGAAGTCCACCCGGCATGAATACTGCATAATCATCCTGTGGCATATAGATCAGAATCCCTGTTGAATCACCATTCATCGAAAGAACCGGTCTGCCGTCAGGTCCATAGAAATCACCCCTGAGCATATTGTCCTGAGCGCTTCCCCAGAGTACGAAAGGACCCCTGGCAACAAGATTGCTTCCCTGAAGTCTTACGTTTCCGCGAAGCTGAAAGCAGTCCAGATTTCCCCATCCAAATGAAATTCTACTGGCATAGATCTCACTTTGACTTTTAAGATTATCTCTTGTAGCGGTTTGAAGCCCGCATGACGGAAAAATAATTATACTAAGAAACAAAAAAGCCGCTGCAGCTATCCGCATTATTCTATGCTGAGCCGTACTTCTCCTGAAGAGCTGTTATTCTTTTTTCGTATTCGTATTCTTTTCCGTACTTCGCTTTTCTGGCAAGGAGTGACTTGTTATCCGGAACTTTCTCCAGCAGCTTATCCAGCATCAACAAAGCCTTCTTCCTGTTCCCGCTTTTCACTTCATTGTCTATTTTTTCCAGCAGTTCACTCAATTTAGCCACGTGCTACCTCCTATTTTTCGCCCATGCACAGAGCTAGAAAATCTTCAACCATTTCAGTTGTTATATGAAATCCATCCTGTGTCCCACCCAGTGGAACAGTATCCTGCTTACGACCATGATAGTCAGTTCCACCTGTAAGAACAAGATCATATCTACTTGCGAACTCCTTAAGCAAACCGATAAAAGATGCGGAATGGCTGGGATAATAAGTTTCAATACCTGCCAATCCGTAGTTCTTCATTCGGCCAAAAAAGAGTTTCAGCTCATTCGGTTCCATTTGAATATATCCCGGATGAGCCATTACGGGCAATCCGTCGGCATCGGCTATAAGACGTACTGCCTCATGAACCGGAAGCCTGTCTCTGTCAACATATGCGGGTTTCCCTTTTGCCAGGAATCTATCGAAGGCTTCTCTGAAATTTCCCACATATCCACCTGCAATAAGAGCTTCAGCAATGTGTGGCCGACCTATAACATCTCCACCTGCAATTAGTTTCAATGAATCAACGTCAATATGCATACCTAATTTACCGAGTTTTTCAAGTATCCGGGGATTCCTTCTTTCTCTGCCCCCCTGAACAAAGGTCATGGCTTTACCAAGAGGAGTTGACCTGGATATCAGTCTTTCAGTGTCAGATCCGGGAAAATACCCGAGTAGATGAGCGGATAAACCTTTCTCCTCCAGATCAACGCTGAGTTCCACACCCGGAATCATGGTTATTCCCATCGAATCAGCAGCTTCCATTCCGCGTGGAATACCATCAAATGTATCATGATCAGTTATCGCGATTATGGATACATCTTTCTCTGCAGCAAGCTCAATCAGCTCGAAAGGTGATCGAGTACCATCAGAAGCCGTACTGTGTAAATGAAGATCAACATAAGTCTGCATGTGCAATTTCCTCCAGAATCAAGAATATTATCCTCTATGAAACACAATGCAACTTCAAAACCCTGGAATTGCTTTGCAGATGAGCCAGAGAATGGAGAAATATAATGTCTGAAGATACAAGTAGAAAAAAGGTCATGTACATTCGCGACCCGGTACATGGAAACATTAGGCTTTCCCGTCTGCAGGAAGATCTTATCAAGACAGTCGAGGTTCAGAGACTCAGCCTTGTACATCAGCTGGGTACAACCTACCAGAGCTACCCTGGGGCTCATTGCATGCGACTGTCGCATGCCCTTGGTGTATCATATCTTGCGGATAAGATCGGAGAACACGTTCTCGAACAGATCGATGGTATCACGGAGGATGAACAGCTTAGAATGCGCAGGACCCTGCAGGCTGCAGGTTTACTCCATGATATAGGACACACACCATGGTCGCATACTCTTGAGCCGCTCTATATCGAAATACATGGTGTGGATCACATGAACCTCGTTGCCGACCTTGTAGAGGGCAAGCAGACTTTCAATATCAGAGGTTCCGGCAGGATACCGGACATTCTGAGATCACATGATATCAATCCTGAAGACGTTGCGAACCTCATCTGCAGCAGATATAAGGGCCCCCGCTATCTTCAACAGATGATTTTCGGTGAAGTCGATGCGGATATGCTTGATTATCTGCAGAGGGATTTCTACTTCACCGGAGTAGCATTCGGTCATATCGAGATGGAGAGGATCATCTCAACCATGACTGTGGTGGATAATGAAATCGTTTTTCTTATCAAGGGTCATGAAGCAATTCGTGATTTTCTGTTCGCCAGAATGCAGATGTACTCCAGCGTATACCTTCATAAAAAAACCAGGATCGTGGACATGATGCTCCTCGCAGCAGCCAGGAGAAGTATTATCGAACTTGAAGAAATTCAGGATTTCCATGTTCTTACTGATGATGAGATTCTAAGCTTCCTTGCCTGCGATTCAACTGATCCCTGGGTGCGGGAAATGGCATGGAGGGTGAAGTACAGACAGAAGCTCTTTTCTCAGGTATTCCGTATAGATGCTGCAACCATTGATGAGAGTGACATCTCTTTCCTGAATACAATCAGAGCATCAGAAGAAACCCCTTCTGAGATTGCAGACACTCTTGTAAGAATGATCGCTGAAACGGCAGGAGTAGATCCCAGGTACATTCTGGTCGATCTGCCTCTTGATGCGGTAAAGGTATCCGAGGAAAGATTCGAGAAACTGGGAATCAAATATGTTAATCAGAATGAAGAGATCAAGGATCTTGAGGATATCGATCCAGCTTTCTCCGAATACCTTGCAAGAGCAAAACCGAACAGGAATTACCTGACTGTGAATTGCTGTCCGGAACTGAAAGCCCTGGTAAAAGATACTTGCAGGGATCTGTTTCACAGAGCGGCAATGCCCCTGTTCAACTAGAGCCCGCGAATTTCACCCGTTTACCGGACTGATGCTTCGGGAGATTTTATCAATTGAGCTTCCTGAAGATCTCTGCCAGGTGACTGTTGTTACTCCATCAATTTCAGACAGTGATTTCAACAGCTCGTTTTTGTTTTTTATCTTTCTGATACGAAGATGATACAACAGATTTACGAAGTTGCCATTATTGTCGATCTCAACGTCAACATCATGAATTCCAACCTGTGAACTCTCAAAGACAGCTGTACACCTGTCAAACAATTGCAGAGGATCCTTGCTCTCACCACGGATTATTACGTCTCGATATTTCAGGGCAGATACACGATTCTCAATCAGTGGAAGCAGAATAAGAACAAGAAGCGCAATACCGGTTGAGGAGGCCGCCAGAAGGTATTGACCTATTCCGATGACAATGCCGACAGCAGCAACAAACCATATGCAGGCAGCAGTGGTCAAACCTCTGATAAGATCACTTGTTCTGATTATTGCTCCAGCCCCCAGAAACCCGATTCCGGTAACAATACCAGCAACTATTCTGCTGATTTCTTCACCCGAAGAACCGTCTCCGTTACTGAATACTGCTGCAATACTCAAACCACTTATCGTTAAAACAGTGGCTCCTATACAGACCAGAATGTGCGTCCTTAATCCTGCGGGTCTTCCATGATATTCTCTTTCAAGTCCTATCAGAGAACCGAGAAAGGTAGCCAGAATCAGTTTAACAATCCAACTGTCAAAATTCATTCAAACCTCCCTGGGTCATTCGCTATATCCGTTAAAGCTGAATCAGGCATTCTAAGGAATTCGATGATATCCAGCAGTTCACCGGGTGAATATGGTTTACGAAGAATTCCTGCTCCGTTGATCCCGTCTATATGTATCGTTTTCTCCATATCAGATGAACCTGAAGTGAAAATAATCTTCAGATCAGGCCATTGTATTCTCAGGGTTGAGATAGTTTCCGCAAGGGATTCCTCCAGCACCGAGGCATCCAGCACCAGATAATCAGGGGACGATTTAAAATATTCTTCAGACAGGTGATCGAGATCGGCAGAATTAATAACTTCCATACCTATTGAAACCAGCACATCGGAGACGCTGTTCCTCACCTCTCTTGAAGCATCGCAGATTGCTATGGATATATTCCCTATTTTTGCAGGTTTTCTGGACTCCACCGGGGAAATATCGAACAGAGAACTCTCACTTATGCTGAAAAGTATATTAAGAGTAGTACCGGTAGAACTTTCAGTGAAAACTGGATATAAACCAAGCCTGGCAAGAATCGTTGCCAATGAGGATATATGCGAACCAAAGTCCCTCTGAATACCCGATGAATCTGTCTCGGGATCCAACAAGGCTTCCTTGAGAAATACAGGAATTCTTGTTCCGTCACAGTAACTGATCGAAACTGATCGGGAAACCGATCCATCGCATTTTGCTGAAAACACCGGATCAGTAGTCGGAAAGGGAATGTTCCTGGCACCTATTTTTATCCTTACTGGTCCGGAAACCGATTCAAGTGAATGAAACACCATTTTCTTTATTATCTGTGAGAAATCACTTGAAGAACACTTCGCTTCCGGTAGAAATTCAGAGGATTCAACTTCGATTGAAGCTCTTTCCGGAAGCACATCATTGAGTGCTGAAGCAATTCTCTCGAGTTCAGGGCCAATTTTAATAACACCGCTCTGTTCCTTATCCAAACGTAATGCGTTCTGTTTGATTTCAGTAAGGGTTCGCGTAATTTTACCGAAATGATTTGCGACAGCAGCATCGATCCCGGACAGTTTCCTTCCAGCTTCAGCAAGATCAATAGCCTTCTGAAAATCAGGATCGGTTATCTTTGGAGGTGCTTGTGCATGTTCCACTGGTTGCGCTTGCTGAGACTCCTCTGCTTTCGGAAGCGATGTCATGCTGTCTATCGTTTCAAGGTCAGGTTCGGAAACTATTTTCCCGATTACCGCAAAACCGGAATCATTAAACGATTCAATTTTGAAAACAATCCGGCTAATACTGCCTGTACTATCAGCTAAATTCAGAATGAACTCTTTACCTTCCTTTGTTTCAGGATATTCTAGTGAACTCGCTTCCTCCGGGTCGAAACATGGTAAAGAGTGTAATTGCATTCCGATCGCGTCATCCAGAGGGATGTCAATCAATGATTCCGCTGCTGAATTCATGTGTACTATTTCATGGTTGCTGTCAAGCTTAAATAATGCCGGAGAATCAGATCTATCCATCAGTGAAGAGGGATAGACATCAAGAAGTGTAATCTTCCCTGATGATTTGATTGTTTTCTCATTTTCCCGCTCTTCTTCGAAATACCCCCTCATTTCAATCTTCCTGCGAAGATCGGCAAGTCCAAAAATAAGTCCGGGGATGATTATGAGTATTATTACAGCTACAGAAAGCACATAGAAATCGTACCTGTATTCGTTCAACCAGTCCGTTCCTTCAAGATCGGTAAACAGAATCCTCACTAAGGCGGGTTTATCTTCTGAAAGCTGCAACGGATAGAACACCGTAAGAATTTCATCCTGCCCGGATCCATTGCGCCTCATGTATGGGATATTGTTATTGAATGCTGACACTGCGAGTGTATCACTGTAAGGAATTTTCTCAAATTCATTCCCTGCTGAGGGCCGGGCAATTACACAATCTTCGAGATTAAAACAATTAAGAAAATGGGGTTTTAGTTTATGAAATACGATTCCACTCTCCTGAAAAAGACTAAACATAGCATCTGAATAATCCATATTATTGGACAATCTTAAAAGATTCTCAGTAACCTGTGATATTTTTTCATTTTCAATACTGGCAATCTTATCTGATATGCTGTCAGTCATATGCAGGTAAACCACAAGTACCACTATAACCGTAATTAATCCTAATAAATAGGGAAATAGTTCGCGAATGATAATTCTGTTCGATACACCTGCGAAGAAAATCATATACATCCTTAATCAAATACACTTTGCTAACCCGGACAATTAGTTTTAGCTTAAAACAGGAGCTTGTCAAGTGCGTTGTTCGAAAACAGCATTTCAATGTCACAATCATACTGGTTAATCATATGATTTATACTTTATTAGAGAACTCAGGGACAATTGAGAAAATACCAATACGCATTTATACTGTTTACTTCAAATTACTTCATTAAGCAGGTTGACATACTTGAAAACACAAAGTAAATTAACATAGGGGTCAGAGTTAATCTGATAATTTTGTCAGTTTCTTTTATGGATGATTATAGACGCTGGTTAAGATTATACAGGTTTATGGCAAATACAATGTTATGTATATTGCCAATTCAATTTAGAAAGGAAGGGGTAATAATGACAGATTACATCGAGCAGACAAGGAAGCTTCTCCGGACGGCAGGTAGAAGCCCAAAAACTGCGAACAGCTACCTTTCACATATTCGCCGACTTGAAAACACTTATGGTGATGAATGTGGCAGTCTTGGGGAATCTACTCTCAGGGAATACCTTGAAGGTCTTGTTGACGAAGGAAAGTCTCTTTCTTACATCAACCAGGCTCAGAGCGCGATCAGATTCATGTATAAGCATGTTCTTCACAAAGATAACCCCCTCCCGGGTCCTGGTCTTATCTCCAAGAAAATACCACTTCATGGAATCTTCAACAGAGATGAAATCAAGAATATTTTTTCCAATGTTCATGAACTGAAGTACAGGCTTGCACTGATGCTTATTTACTCCTCAGGCCTTAGAGTCGGTGAAGCAACTCATCTTCTGAGAAATGCAGTGGACTTTGAGAACATGGTCATCCATGTGAACGACATGGATGGAGAACATTTAAGAGACACTATCCTGGCAAGTTCAATCGCTGATATCCTTGAATACTTTATCGAGACAAGGACGGATGATTCTCCCTGGATGTTCCCCGGCAGAGGAAAAACAAGCTGTATTTCCCCCAGAACCATTCAAAGATCGTTTGCTGAAGCCATGCTTGCAGCAGGTATTGATAAGCGAGCAACATTGGGATGGCTCAGACACAGCTTCGCGGTTCATATGCTTGAGGACGGAACTGACAGGAAACTCGTCCGCAATCTTCTTGGAATATCGACTCCATCCATGATTACTCCCTACATGAAACTTGCCGAGAAGAGAAGCGCTCTCAGGGTAACCAGCCCTGCGGACAGATTTCTGAGCAGAAAAAAGAGCTAGCATCATCCTGCGGGTCGGGAACCTCTCCCGACCCGCTCTCT
>JAUXIK010000026.1 GCA_030620995.1 Candidatus Aegiribacteria sp. | reverse complement strand
GGAATAATGTGATCAGTAACTGTGAAGTATCTGAATTCGGAGGAGGAATATATATCATAAACTCCTCCTCCTGCCTGACTGAGAACACAATTACTGATAGTTATGCTCATGGAACCGGTGGAGGAATCAGGGCTGGTGGCAACAGTATCAATGGTCAACCATTAAGAATAATCGACTGCACAATCAGCAATAATGAAGCACAAATTACTGGTGGAATGAGCATTACTCATTCAAATGCAGAAATCATCAACAACACAATCATTAACAACGTAGGTTTAGGCCAAGGTGCTGGTGGCATAGGGATAAACAGTCCGAGTGTCCTGCTCTACAGTAATTATATCGCAGGCAACGATGGTGGTACTGGTGGTGGGGTAGGCATTAACGGTGGGAATCCAACTATCATCGGAAACCTCATTGTTGAGAATACCGCTGGTCACGGTGGAGGTATTTATGAATCTTCTGGAAGTATCATATGTATAGAGAATAATACTATTGCATTTAACTCTGCCGCTTCAAGAGGAGGAGGTCTACGGAGTAAGAACGACTCTATTTTTGTCACAAATTCCATTTTTTGGGGAAACAATGCTCCATTTGGATCCCAGATATATCTACTTGCTTTTGCTGATTCAACGCAAGCATTTATTGAATACAGCAATGTTATGTATGGACAGGATTCAATCTTCCTGGATACTTATGCTACCCTCAACTGGGGTCCAGGCAACATCGATATCGATCCTCAGTTCGAGACGGGGCCTCTTGGTGACTACCACCTTTCATATGGTTCTCCCTGTATCGATGCCGGTAATCCCGCCTGGGAATACAACGATCCAGAGGATCCATTCAATCCCGGTTATGCTCTATGGCCAGCGATGGGAACCACCCGCAATGACATGGGAGCCTTCGGAGGAGGAGGGGTCAATTACTGGCTTACTGTTGAAGAAGAAGAATCCTCTTCACCTGAATCAGGGCTGGTTCTGAAATCCTTCCCCAATCCATTCAGCTCATCCTGCACTGTGTGTTATCAGCTTGATGAGGCTTCACATGTGGTTCTTTCAGTGTTCGATCTCTCCGGTCGACTTGTTGAAACTTTTGTTGATGAGGTTGTTCCCGCAGGTATGTACTCCGAACATCTTGATGGCTCCGGCCTCTGCTCAGGTATGTACCTGATAAGACTGGTCGCAGGTGAACATGCCGCTTCCAGGAGATGTATCATCATCAGGGATAATTAGTCAGAATATTGAATCAGTTTACTCTCCCGTATGCTCAAACCAGCATAGAATTATCCAAGCAGGGAGCTGAATCAAGCAAAAGTGTTCGAAAATTATCCAGTATGACTCGCCAGACGAGACTCTGTGTGGAATCAGAGCTAGTTAAATTCGTCGAACTCCTCGCAACTCCCTCTCAGTAACCACTTGCCTGTCCCAATTATCACCCAAAGTTCTAACCTCTTGTAGCACTTCTTCCGGTAGCTTCAGTAGACACAACCACTGAGTTATCCTATCAGAAGAGACCCCATGCCTTTCAGCGAGTTGTTTCCTTGTGAGATTATCCCGGACCATTTCATCATGAAGTTCCTTGGCGTAGATGACTGGATTTCGAAAAATCTTCTTGGAGGATTTTACTCTCTTAGCACAAATGAATGAAGATTTCAGCAGAATAACAGGAGCAAATCGGGTTCGTATGGTCATTGGGTTGGCGTACCAAACAGTGCCACCCACCAATAAAAGCGACAAGCAAAAAGCATTCACAGCTTTTTGTTTTGCTGATTGGCTTTATGGATTCGGACATCCGATTGAAGATCGGAATGGTGAGTTTACCCTGAGCGAGTGAAACGAGTCGAAGGAAAGCGAAGGTTCCCAGAAGGGTAATTCAATCGGGGGAACCAACTGGTTCCTAAGCTCTTCTCTCCGAGTGTGTCCCGTACGGGAATATTCTTAAAAATATTAGACTATTTCTTCAGTATTATCCCGAACGGGAAAATCCTACTGGACATTACTCAAATTACCCAGTATTATCCCGTACGGGAATATTACTGACAAGATTCGCTGTAATTCAAGGCTGTCTTTAAAAAGAAACGGATATGATATGTCTGATTCAGAAAAACACTCTCCATACGGAAGAGTAGCATCAGTTGAAGAACTTGGTTTGAAGATACGCTCTAAGCGCAAACACCTTGGTTTGACTCTGAAATATGTAGCAGGACTCTCTGGGATAGGTATACGGTATCTTTCCGAGCTTGAAAGAGGTAAGAAAACCATAGAGCTGGGAAAAGCTTTGCGAGTAATGAACAGCCTTGGTCTCGACCTGTTTGTTAAGCCTAAGGGTGGAATCAGAGGTGGAGGTCATCATGCCTGAGAGTAACCTGAATGTCTTTGCTGATGAGAGTAAAGTCGGTGTCATCCAGGCTGATCCTGAAGGAAGGATGTCATTCCAATACTCATCATCATGGCTCGAAAACCCCGATAACTACAATATCTCTGTAAGCATGCCTTTAACAGAAAACACTTACGCCCCCGAAAGAGCGCACTCTTTCTTCGTTAATCTTCTCCCAGAAGGTCCGGTACGAGAGCATGTATCGAAGAAACTGGGAATCTCCATCGACAATGATTTCGAACTTCTGTCACGGATAGGTGGTGAATGTGCAGGTGCGTTGTGGATTGGTCCATTAAATCCACCACCTTTAGCGGAGCAGAGATATAAATCCATCTCAAAGGATGAGTTGCACGATCTGATAACGAAAGCAGGCGTTTTCTCGTCAATCGTAGGCTCGGGTGGAGTTCGCTTATCGCTTGCAGGTGCTCAAGATAAGCTTCCAGTTCGAGTTGAAGATGGGAATGTGATGATTCCTGAGAAGGGGGCACCTTCCACTCATATCCTTAAATTCCCAAACCGTGATTTCAAGGATCTCCTGGCAAACGAAGTGTTTATGACTGGTTTGGCAAGTCATCTTGGATTACACACAGTAGAAGCACAACTCTTTCGCGTTGGAGATATCGAGACGTGTTTAGTATCAAGATATGACAGGATTAGTGACGGCTCAGGTGTTCTTAGACGGTTGCATCAAGAAGATATGTGTCAAGCCATGGGTTTGCCTTCCGTAATGAAGTATGAAGAGGAGGGAGGACCATCTTTTAAGGCATGTTTCGAGTTGATCAACAAAGTTTGTACTGAACCAGTTGTTGAGCGTGAGAAGCTACTGGGGTGGCTGATCTTCAACTTGCTGACCGGCAATTCTGATGCTCATGGAAAAAACCTTGCGTTGCTCTATCGAGCTGACGGCAGTATAGGACTTGCACCATTCTACGATCTGGTATGTACGCTCAGTTATCCCAACATCCATCGAAACATGGCCATGAGAATTGGATCGAAATCAGATCCAGGAAGGATTGGTCCACGACAATTCGACATTCTTGCTGAGGAGTGTGAAATTGGGGCAAAGTGGCTTCGAGGTTACGTCTTGAATATGGCTGAACTAACCTCAGTTGCGATCGAAAATGGCCTGGATTACATGAAAGTTGAACCATCAATGAATATTCGGGTTCTTCCGACAATTCGGAAGCAAACAAAGATCATTAGAAATTCATTCCGTCAAGCCGCTGGTATTAAACCTAATCGGAAAGTGCAATTCAAGTATGATGAATCTTAACTTGATTTCAGACTATTCTTAACACGACGAATCCACAACCAGTATCTAAATATGGACTGAGGTAAATTTTTCTATTCCAGTAGGAATACCAGTGATGCAATCCTATACCCACATAAGGATTATTAAGATAGTTACATTATTCAACCATACATGCTAATGCTTAATATCATACAATTCCAATCCCATCAGGCAGTTGATTACCAAGCTATAGGTATTCTGAGATATAGGCGAATTGAGGTCGTTAGATCATGCTGTAAGGGTTTTCCGCAGCTCACTCAGCGACATTTGTGATCCAGTCCAGGAAAGGTTTCCAACTGGAAATCATTAGGGGTACCAATCCCTGTCCTTGTGAAATCCAAATATCGCAGAATAAGTTCGAACTAGAAGAGGCTCTTTATGCCAGCCCAGGTCAGGGATTGGAGGGCAAGAGTTTCGCCATAGAGTTCGAAGAACAGATCCGAATCCTGTCCAAAGATGACATCGGATCTTACCCAGATACCACTGCCATCATCGTACCAGCAGTAATCGCCTATGAAGTTCTCACTGACAAGCACGAAGCAATTATCGACAATATCAGCCTGCACTTCGAGATAGTAATGAACTCCTGCCTCAAGCTGGGGAAACTGATCGGAGGGTATTGTACACGTTACCTCGTATATATCATAAAATCCTCAACCCCACCCCATAAACAGATTCGTACACGGAACATTCTCCTCCCATATCACAGTGTTGGTGTTGGGATCGGAATCACCCTTATCGTCAACTGAGATAGCGATGTTGTAGTGTGATGCAGTCCCTCCAGTATAGATCTCCCAGACAACGATCTCCGTGATATCGGCGTCGAGATCAAGAATGAAATCGTCGCAGACCCACCGATCCCCCGCGCCATAATTGGAGTACCCATAGTATAGGCCTTCTTCACAGGGTTGGCTGTAGACGCAGGAGTAGTCGTATGGTTGAATCGGTCTGCTGCTTAAGCCGTACTTGATTGTAAAACGTTCAGTTGAGATTCGGGACGCCGCTGGAATAGTGGAGATAAAGATATAAACTATGAAAAGAACATTCATAACTACCACCTTTTCTATTTAACAATATGATATTGCATGGATAACGTCAAGGAAGAGTTGTTTCCTAGATTAAATAGAATTTCAGGATCATGTGGTCATATAGATAACCGAGTTCGAAATTTGTCCACCACGGGGTACCAGATTTCAGAGTTTAGAACGTATTCCCAGTCTTGACATCAGTTCTAAAGACCTCTACCACAGGGTACTATATTTCAGAATACGACATCAAATCCAGGTACTATGGTGATGGATTTCAGAATACACTTCCAGTCAATGCAGATCTTCTTAAAACAATTACCAGGGCAACATGTAGGATAATACTGATTTGTAGTACAGATCTATTATAATGCAAGATCCTGAATGATCTCACAAATACTGCTGTGGAAAGACTGAAAAGCATGAACTGTTGACATTCGTCAACAGCACTATATATTGGCCTATGGGAAGAAAAAGACATCCGCACAAAGAAATTGAAGAAGCCGTGCAGTATGCAGAGAATAAAGGGTGGTTATATAAAAAACCGGGAAGATCATCACACGCTTGGGGTAGACTTCTTTGTCCGGAAAGAAGTAAGGATGGATGTCAAATGAGTGTGTGGACAACTCCAAGAATTGCCGAAAATCATGCGAGACAAATTCGTCAAAAAGTTAACAGTTGTCCTCATGGAAAGAGTAAATAGGATGAAAGATGTAAGTGAAAATTACCACTTCGTCATTGTACTATCTAGAGTTGAAGCTATTAGTTCAGAACTTGAAGACAGCCTCTACGAAGCTGGGTGTAGCGATGCATTAATTGCTTCAAGAGACGGTGTAGTCTATCTTGTATTTGATCGGAGAGCCTCTTCATTTGAGGGAGCAGTTCTTTCAGCAGTTGATGACATTCATTCATCCAAGCTTGAAATTGCTATTTCCCATATTGAACCTAGCGATATAGTCTCATTATCTGAAATTGCCCGGAGATTGGATAGGACGAGAGAGTCGATTAGACTACTTGCAAAAGGCGATCGTGGCGATGGTACATTTCCATCGCCAATATCAGGTGTTGAAGAAACAACTCAACTCTGGAGTTGGGTTGAAGTTGCAAAATGGTTCTTTAATCATAGCATAGTGAACAGTTCTGTGCTCGAAAAAGCTATACTTACAAAGATAATTAACAGCAAATTGAGCAGTCTGGATCAGTACGATAAATCGAATATTTGTACTACAGTGCTATCGAGATGTATTCTTGAAAATCAAAAGACACACATTCATCATATAGCCCAAAAGGATGCTTCTCAGTATGGCATTATTAAGAATGGAGATATTCTTCTTAAAGACGAATTCACATTCTTCCTTATGAACCAGGAGGAATTAGTTAGAAAGTATAAAAATCAGTTCTTGGTTATTAAAAGCGAGAAACTGGTTAGAGCATTCGATACACTCAATCAAGCCTATCAATTCGGGACAAGCACCTATCCACTTGGGAATTTCCTTCTGCAAAAGTGCTTGCCTGGCCCTATAGCTTATAGAAAAGCCTGTATTTCGAGAGTACGAAAAGCTGAAGAATGGGAGGAAGAGTTTGTGGAAGCTAATAAAGCGAGAAGTTAAGACTTCCTTTCATTGGTTTACAGGTCGAGCTGAAGGAATTGTTTCCGAACTGGTTACACCAGTCGAGGTAAGTGCTTCCTATCTGCATGAAAGAGATGGAGATGAATCTCCAGTATTCTCAGAGACTCTGAATGCGCTATGGGATACTGGTGCAACAACAACAGTGATTACTCCGCATGTTGCAAAAATGTGTGATCTGAAACCTATCGGTGTTCTTGAGATTGCAGTAGCCGGACAACTTCATCGAGTGAATTCCTACCTTGTTAATGTTCGTCTTCCTAATTGTGTTACAATTGCAAATTTGACTACTGGATGCATGGAGCTTCCTGGAAACATAGATTTGCTCATAGGCATGGATATCATTACCCTAGGAGACTTTGCAATAACAAATGCTGGAAGCAGAACTGTTATCTCATTCAGAATTCCATCACTCGTAAGAATCGATTTCGGGCGATCAGATTCTCCAATTGAAACGCCACATCGGATAATTGGCATGGATCAACCGTGCCCTTGCGGAAGCGGTCAAACGTTTCGAGAGTGCTGTTGTCAATCTTAGAAGTAAGTAATCCTAGATTATTGATTAAGTTATATTAGAAGAGGGTATCAGAAATCGTCATCAGTTGAAGTGGTAGTTCCAATCCCATCAGGTATATGTATCTCCTTCCTCAGCTATTTTAGGTAAGAGCTGGATTAAGTTCATTATCAAGCTGAAAGATATACTCGAAGTATTGCAAGTCTTGTCATCCAATCAAGGAATGGTTTCCAACTACGAATCATGTGGGGTACTAAAAGGGACACCGATCAGGATGTCACAATTTCGTTAATCCAAAAAACTTGACATCCTTCCAACTTATTATAATTCTTGAAAATACAGGGGGTACATTATGTGCAAAATAATCATGCCTTCTATAATCTTCAGTATTCTCAGAGTTGTATTTGCCCAGTATTGTGCATTTCAGGGGGACTGGTCAGGTGGAGATGGAGTTCTCGGTCCTGTCTGGGAGTGGTACACAGAGTATTACCAATCATCCTGCATTAACAGCTCCGGTTATCCGGGTTACTTGCATTTAGAAGGTATTCTGGAATTTACCATTGACGAGGAATTCGAATATGTCAATTCAATATATCCGGTGGATATAGATGGTGACGGCGATATGGATGTACTCGGTTCTGCATATGGTGATGATGAAATCGCCTGGTGGGAGAATGTCGATGAAGAATTGGGAATAACATGGACAAAGCACTCCATTGATAATGACTTTGATGGAGCCCGTTCTGTGTATTCCGCTGATATAAATGCAGACGGGTACATGGATGTTTTAGGAGCTTCCTGGATCGATGGTGACATTACCTGGTGGGAGAGCATTGATGGTTCCGGAATCAACTGGACGGAGCATATAATAGACGGAGAGTTCACCTACGCTGAATCTGCTTATCCCGCTGATGTTGATGGAGATGGTGATTTAGATGTCCTTGGAGCTGCATATTGGACCAACCTCATAGTATGGTGGGAAAATGTCGATGGTATCGGAACAACATGGATAGAGCATACTATTGATGAAGATTTCGAATGTGCGATATCGATACATTCGGAGGACATGGACAATGATAATGATATGGATGTTCTCGGTGCTGCTTGTGCTGATGGTCTTGTATCATGGTGGGAGAATGTCGACGGTATTGGAACAACATGGACAGAACATACCATCGCTGTTGACTTCGATGGAGTTCGGTCTGTGTATTCTAAGGACATCGATGGTGACGGAGATATGGACGCTCTCGGAGCTGCCAATAGTGATGCTTTTATAAAATGGTGGGAGAACGCCAATGGTGTCGGAACATCGTGGATAGAACATACCATTGATAGTGACTACGATGGAGCCAAGTTTGCGTATGCCACTGATTTTAATGGAGATGGCTACTTGGATATTCTTGCCGCAGTATACTATTGGTATGATGGCGAGATTACCTGGTGGGAGAATGTTGACGGTTCGGGTACTAGCTGGATAAAGCATATAGTTGGCCAGAATTTAGATTATCCCAGTTCCGTGTACGCCGCTGATGTGGATGGGGATAGTGATTTGGATGTCATTGGTGCTGTTTTCAAAGATAATGAAATCATCTGGTGGAAACTTGATCCCTATTCCTCTTTAGGCACTTTGGAATCAAGCATCTTACATATTCCATGGCAGACGGATGATTCTATAGAATGGGGAAATATCTCATGGGAAGGGACAGAACCGCCTGCAACAGAAATATCTTTTCTAGTAAGGGCCTCTGATAATCCCAGCAACATGGGTCCTTGGTCTGATACACTTACAGTATCAGGTACAAACCTCTCAGGAATTCTGGGTGAATATGACAACAATTTACAGTATAAGGTCATATTTGAGACCAGTGATCCATATACGACCCCCATTCTTGATGAGATAACCGTTGAATGGATCTATCTTGGTATAGGAAACATGTCTGAACAAGTCCCAATGGTAACAAACCTGTTTCCTATCTTACCTAATCCATCATCAGGCTCACCTATCATCAGGTTTGCTTTGCCCGAGACTGCTAATGTCGACATCTATGTCTTCGATTTCTCAGGCCGACTGGTCAGTGAGATTCATGGAGATGAGTACTCTATAGGGTTTCATGAAGTTCTGCTTGGTGACTTCTCTCCCGGGATTTACTTCTGCAGGATGATCTCGGGAGAGTTTGCAGCGACACAGCGCTTCGTGGTGATAGAGTAGTTGCTTCAGTTAGAGAAACTTGCTGATGCAGGAGTCGTCCGTGCTATCGGAGATGGCCGGAAGCAGCAAAAGGGGAAGTTCATAACATTGACGGGTTGGAACTGCTTACAGTATTTTATAACAAGGTAAGGAATTCGAATGACCTGGAAGCGTTATTCGGGGCAATATTGATAATGTACAATTACCGATCAGTTACCGGCATGAAACGCAGTAACAGAATTCCCATATCAGCTGATAGCATGGGTATCATCGGAAACGTAAACCTTTCTCGGAAGGACTGATGTGAAAACACTTGGTGTAATTTTACTGGTGCCTTTTATCTGTTTCGGAGCCTCGATCAACCGGACGCTTGATGCACCGGATGGTGACATCAGTGGGCTGGCATGGGGTGAGGGCAGGCTCTGGTGCCTTGATGAGAGTTCCTCCTGGGTCTACGGTCTGAATCCTGTAACGGGTGATGTTGAAGTAAGCTTTGATTTCGTCGGTTACTCGACCTACGCTCCTGCAGGACTTACCTATTACGATGGGAAGCTGTTCGGCAGTTTCATAAACGGCAGCTCGAGTTCCCGTGTGTACTGGTACAGCACTTCCGGCTCCTACGGGGGCTATGACGTCTTCTGTTGAGGCACGTATCTCCCGTCGGTGACGGGACTTGGCTGGAACAGTACTAAACTATACACAAGCACAACCTACGGCAGTTATGACGGCTGCTATACATTCAATTTCTACAACACTTATTTCTCAGGCAAATCGACATACATTCCCGGTTACTGGGGTTCAGAAAGCGGCTACGATATTGCCTACCATGATGGCGATATCTGGATGGCGGTAGACAACGCTACAAGCCCCATCAGACGCTACGAGCAGACCTCCGGCGGCGTATTGGAGATGATTCCCGCGGACATCGGAATCGGTTCAGACATACACGGAGTTACTTACGAGACCGTTGTAGATGCTCCATTTCTCTGGGTAAGCAACCAGACCACAGACGAGCTCTACAGGATCGACATTTACACCGGAATCGCTGATGATGTTGAACTGGTCCTGCCGGAACTGAATCTATCCTTCAGTTCCAACCCCTTCTACTCGTCTGTCGTGATAACAGGAAGCGGCTTCTCCAGCACCTCCGTTCTTGAGATCCATGATGCGGCCGGCAGAATGATTGAGAGTTCGAGATTCGGCGGCACATACACATGGTTTGCAGCCGGACTACCCACCGGTACATACATAGTGACTGTAAGTGACTGCGAAGGCAGCAGGGAGTCTATGAAACTCCTGAAGCTCTAGTTCTTACAACCATAGTGAAGCCCTGTGGGTCGACAAGCTCACAGGGCTTTCAGGAAACCGCTGGTTTCGAAAGTGCCACCCACCATTAAAATGACAAACGAAGTTTCCTCGAAGGGGATCCTACCGGGGGAGAGGGGATATAGTTTATCCGAACTGCTTGACATCTCTCCAGAGAACTGTAATTCTTAAAGATATAGGAGGTATCCTATGTATAGAGGAATCCTGCTTTTGCTAATCTTTGGTTCCATCATTGTTTCATATGCCGATTCCGCAGTTCAGACCGATTGGTCCGGAGCATCTGGTGTCTTTGGTCCCGTGAATGAATGGGAAAATAACTATTACTTATGCAGTGAGATTGCTACATCTAGTCAATTAGTGTTAAACTTCATGTTCATGGATCATACTGTTGGCAGCGACTTCGAGGATGCCTGGTGCGTCTATTCGGAGGACATAGACGGTGACGGTGATATGGACGTTCTGGGTGCTGCAAAGGGAGATGACGAGATCGCCTGGTGGGAGAATATAGATGGCTCGGGTATATCCTGGACCGAGCATACCGTTTACCAGGGGTTATATGAGGGACTCTGCGTAGTGTACTCAGAAGATATAAACGCTGACGGCTTTATGGACATTCTCGGTATTGGCGGAAACCATATCACCTGGTGGGAGAACTCAGATACCGGTTCGGGTATTTACTGGGTAGAGCATACCGTTGATGAGTATTACATCAGCCCCAAAGATGTATACTCAGAAGATATAGATGGTGATGGTGATATGGACATTCTGGCCTGCGGCAGTGATTTGGACAACCACATCACCTGGTGGGAGAATATCAACGGTTCCGGTTTATCCTGGACCGAGCATACTGTTCATCAGGGCTCATATGATGGAGCCTGCTCAATATATTCAGAGGATATTGACGGAGATGGCGATATGGACGTGCTGGGAGCCGAAATCTGGGATATGTACGCTGGAAATATCAGGTGGTTCGAGAATGAAGATGGTTCAGGTACTATTTGGAGCATACATACCGTTTACAGCGAAGCCGCGATAGGTGAATGGACCGTATACTCTGAAGATATAGATGGTGACGGCGATATGGACGTTCTTGCCTCTATTAAGATTTACTCGCTCACCGATGATATTGCATGGTGGGAGAATACCGATGGAGCAGGCACAATATGGACCGAGCATATAATTGATTCGGATTTTAATGCTGCTCAGTGCGTATACTCTGATGATGTTGATGGTGACGGTGATATGGATATCCTGGGTGCTTCATACCATAACGGAATTTCCTGGTGGGAGAATAACGACGGTTCGGGTGCATCCTGGATCAAGCATGAAGTTGATCCGGACTTTAAATGGGCCAGATCCGTCTACTCTGAAGACATAGATGGTGACGGCAATATGGACATTCTCGGAGCCTCTTCCTGGTGGGAGGAAATCGTCTGGTGGGAGAATACCGGATATTCACCTGATGGTTCGCTCGAGTCCAGTATTCTCGATACAGAGAATGATACCGACTGGGATTATCTCGAGTGGAATTCACAGACCCCTTCAGGAACCTCTGTTTCATTCCAGGTCAGAGCCTCGGATGATCACACCAGCATGGGAGCATGGTCTGACACATTGTCCTCACCATGCACGCTGGAAGGTATCCTGAACGATGGTGACAGATATCTGCAATACAGGACGATACTCGAGACATCCAGCGCTGATTTAACTCCATCACTGAACGATGTAACCATTTCCTGGGATATTCTTGGTATCGAGGATCCTGCTGAGCCCGTTCCTTCGGAAACTGAGCTGCTTCCTATCGCACCTAATCCGTCTTGTGGATTACCAATCATCAGGTTCGGGCTTCCCGAAACCGCTTCTGTTGAATTATTTGTATTCGACCTGTCAGGTCGATTGGTCAGTGAGATTCATGGAGATGAATACTCCCCGGGATTTCACGATATTCTACTTGGTGAATTAACTCCAGGAATCTACTTTTGCAGGATGATCTCAGGAGACTTTGCAGCGGTACAACGCTTCGTGATTATAAAGTAGCTGACAGAGTTCGAAAAATACAAAATAATACTATACAGAACGATCGAATCGAAAAATAATCATTAAAATAACATGAGAATGTGGATTGACATAGATTAATGAATAACTATAGTTACTAAATAGAAACTATTATTTAGATGTATTTCTGCAGGCTGGAGTTATGTAATGAGACCAATAAGCATAGAACAGAATTCTTTCCGTTATCCTCTGAATGTCATACTCGGAACCGAAGCTCAGATAAGACTCCTCAGAGTGATGATTACAGAGGTTAATGACCCCATTTCAATAGTAGACGCTGCGAAGAGGGCAGATCTTACACCACTGGGTGCAAGAAAGGCCATGAAGAGACTTACTTCTGTTGGAATCGTTAAAGCTATCGGAGGTGGCCGGAAACAGCAATACGAAATATCGTCGAATGATGTTCTGGTACAGGCTGTTGCTGCGCTGTTCTCCGCTGAGGCTGATCGTTTTGAGCATATACTGGCTTCAATAAGAAAATGTATTGAGAAGGTTGAACCTCAGCCGATCTCTGCATGGATACCATCTCTTCCTGCTGATCCAGGATATCCTATCAAGATCTGTATACTGCAGGATGCCAGATACCTAAGGGTGACCATACATAATCTGCAGATACTATTCCAGGAGATAGAGAGGGAAGTAGATATGACTATCGAGATAATTGGCTATTCAAAGGCCGATACACCTCAACAGGAATCCGGATCACTGCATCTTTACGGTTTACCACTCAGTGGAGATAGAAAGTTTGAAACCGGAATAATGACTGGGCCTATCTCTCACGAGAAGCAAGATAAGCGATTGGCAGATATTTGCAGGATAATCGGCAGAATGATCAATGAGGACAGATCACTCATCGAAAGAGCGAAGAAGTATACAGAACGTATCCTGAAAGGTATATCCCATTCGGCAACAGGGGACATTGAAGAGTGGAGGGACATCCTTAATAAATACTCCGTGCGACGTCTTGTTCAGTTCCTATCCTCTGAGGAAGAGCGCTCTATTCGACTGCGACAAAGTTGTCCATTCTTTGCAGTCCTGAACAAGAAGGAAAAGGAGCGGGTATTAGAAGAGCTTGGAGGTGAGCGATGACATTTCAGCAACTCCAGCATGCCATCAGAGCTGCGTGTGAGGTAGCGGGTGACAACGAGTTGTGGGTATTCGGCTCTCAAGCCATCCTGAGCGTTTATCCGGAGGCTCCAGAAAGTCTTCGCACTTCCATCGAAGTAGACGTGCAGCCCAAGAATCTACCTGAGAGAACGATCTATATCGATGGAGCCCTTGGCGAGCTCTCCCTTTTCCATCAGACACATGGTTTCTATGTGCATGGAGTTTCTATTGATACTGCAAGACTTCCAGAAGGCTGGAAAAAGAGAGTAGTACGGGTTGTTGATGAAATCCGGACAAAGGGCATGACAGGCCTATGTGTTGAGGTACACGACCTTGCCGCAAGCAAGATAGTTGCTTTTAGGGAGAAGGACAGGGATTTCATTAGAACCCTCATTATAGAGGATTTGATTGAGCACGAGCTGCTTGCGGAGCGCATACGCCTTCTACCGGTCGAGACTGACATAATTGAGCACAGACTTCGATGGCTATCTCTAACTGTCAATGAGCTTTCACAGCCCTTTGACTGATTTGGAATCATGCAATAATATAGATATTGGTTTGGATGCAGTTCCAAAACCAGCTGGCAGCATCTGTTGATATGGGAGAATGGTCAGTGAGATTCATGGAGATGAGTACTCCCCGGGATTTCACGATGTTCTACTTGGTGAATTAACTCCAGGAATCTACTTCTGCAGGATGATCTCAGGAGACTTCACAGCGACACAGCGATTCGTGGTGATAGAATAGCGTTCACAGTTTGGAATTGTTCAGCCGGTATTAAAAGAATTCTTCAATGGACATGACATTTCTTTCCCAGCCCTGACTTACCCAGATGAAGTAGGTGTCGGGGCAAAGTTCAAGGAGAGCGGCAAAGCCGTCTTCAAGCGATCCTTCAGTCTCCATACTGGGTATGGCGTATACAAGCCACCCGTTCGAGCCGGAGAGACTCTGCCAGTCAGGTATCCACAGGTATCCTGTCTTCAGTCCCGTCTGTTCCATGATATCAGAAGAGCTGATAGCAGCATCATTTTCATTCATCACAACAGAACAGGCAGCCAGCCATCCGGGAGAGAGAAGATCAACACATAAAGTTTCAGATTCAATCAAAAGTGTGCCGTCCCCGCTTACCGAAGCTCCTTCTACATAACCTGAATGATCAGCCTTCATTAACAGGAACACACTGAAATCATCCAGGAATTGTTGTGCTCTTCCTAAGGCAAGAATCCCTTCATCAAGATATGTTGAACTGTAAAGGAAATCCATTCCTCCGGTATTGTATTGCTTTTCCCAGAGAAGAGAACCGTCAAATCCATACATTGCTATTAGAGCATTACCGTCTTCGGTTCCCCCTGATACGAGGAAGCGATCCTCAAGGATATCCGCAGATCTTGCCTCGTATTCCTGAGGGAGCTGTATTTTAATCGTTTGAACGGGATTGAAATCCTCATCAAGGCGAAATGCCTGAACAGAGTTATCTTCAATTGGGGAGTAAACCCATAAAGAACCATTGATGTATTTCATTTTGAACTGAATCGTTGTTTCAGCAACGGTACGGGGGGATGAGACCTGACCATTGCTGCTTACCTGCTGTACAACTGTGCTATTGGAGTACTCATCAAGAACAAGGATAAGAAAATCGCCACTGTCAGTCTCAACAGCCGATAATGCAAAACCCGCCATTGCCTCAGGTGGAGTCAGCCACTCTTGACTTCCGTCTGAAGAGAGCTTGAACGCGAATCCATCCGGAATCTGCATACCGGGACAACCTGTAACCAGCACTCCTCCATCGGAACAGGCAATGATATCGGTGGACATCCATACTGCTTCGTCGGTTTCCCCCAGGATATATGTCCAGAGAATTTCACCGGACGAATCCAGTCTGACCACCGCAACATCTGTATCTATCCCGGTTGCTCTTGGTTCAGAATGGAAGCAGGCCGCAAAACCATCCTCAAGTGTAACAAGGCTTCCATTGCTTTCAAAAGCCCTGGAGGTTCCCTCGAATTCCAGGATATGTCTGTACCAGAGAATTTCACCCTCTCCATCAAGACAGATAAGAAAAGGGTTCTCAAAGGGGCCGGCGATGGAGATCACCGTGCTGCCGTTAGAAAGCACAATCCCGTCCCGCAGCCCGTAAAACAGATCATCCCCGGTTTCAAGTGTTGTCGACCAGGTATTTCCAGCCATGGAACTCGATATTACAAGAAAAAGAAAAGAAATGCTTTTTATTTTCATTTTTCAGGGCTTCCAGGTGATGCCAAGGGATATAAGGGCCTGAGAATCGGAAATATCATCAGGGCGTCCGGTGCCAAGAAATACCGAGTCCCTGCTGGAGGAGTACCAGGCAATTCCTCCGTCCAGAATTATATCACCCAGATAAATGCCGGAACCAAGTGCCAGGCCTATAATCATGCTGCTTTCAACTTCCTCGTAATTCGGCATGGCAAAGTTGAAGGAACCCCTCAGTTCAAACGAGTTTGATGGAAAGGCAAAACCGAAGACTCTTGCATATATGGAGTTTATTCCGCCCGGATCTCCCACTTCAACCTCTCCGCCCATAGCACTGCGATTATCATCATCCAGATAGAGAAGTCCTCCAAAAGCTGCCCTTGCATCGTATGAATCTCCCTCTGAAGCCCATGAGAATCCTATAAGTGAACTATTGAGGGGAATTTCAATACCGCAATGCCAGCAGAATTCATTGAAATCCCGCTTCCAGGAGATAAGTGTATCGTTCTCGTGAGCCTCTACGTCTGTGAAGGTTGAATCATAGCTGACGCCGCCGAATCTGAGGCCTGCGGACAAACCAAGGTTAATCCAGTCGCTGGCGCTGAAAGACAGCCCCGCAACTGATTCATACATTCCTCCACTTACAGTAAAATCTATTATCTCAGTCAAATAGTCTTCATTGCCAGATTGAAAGTCATAGGTGTAATGAGCGCCTATATATGAGAAATCCGAAACCTTTCCGAAAGCGATTCCGGCATTGAACCGGGGATCCAGCTGAAATTTCATGGATGCGAAAAGATTTCCGAATGTTATCCAGTTATTCGGATGCTGCCCCAGGCTGTCCATGACTGTTTCAGATCCAATACACGGTCCGATTGAGAGAGAGAACAGTGTTCCCTCTGTTCTTTGAAGCCCTGCGGGATTCGTGAGCATACTTGAACCGTCGCCAAGACCAATTGATCTTACTCCCGCGAGACCGGTGGAGCGTGCGCTGAATCCGGGCAGGGGAGAGCCTGTTGTGTGAGAGTTAATGTAGCCGAAACATAGCGCAGAAGAAGCCAGCAGAACCAGGATAAATGATAATATCATCATACTTTTCATTATATCTCCTTATTTCTTGAAAGGCTCAATCGAAATAGATTATTTGGATTCATCCTTCCGGATTTGAATTATTTCAAATATATATCGTTACACTTATCTGAAATTTGATTCTGTAGTCTCATATCCCATGTGTCAAGGGATAGATGGTGAATAAACAGGTATTCTTCAGCAGTCATATGTGCGCAAAGGCGCTGGCAATCCATTAAAGCTGAAGAAATAGGAATTAAGTGATTTGAGCGCTAACCGGTTCCAGTCAATACTGATTTCATTGATTCGCATAATAGATATCTAATATTTCCGTCCATAAATCTTTTTGGGAATAATCCAATCCATTTGACAAAAATACCAATGCTATCTCATCTTCAGGTATGTATATCATTACACCTCTGAATCCATTGATTATTCCATTGTGACCATATACCACTTTGTTCTGATAAGATACTCTGATAATTCCCCTGCCATATCCGCCAGATTGAATAAGCATATTATTCAAAGAAGTGGAGTTCACGAATTCACAATTAAATATGGCATAAATAAACGATGTGAGTTCGGAAGATGTTGATATTAGCGCACCTGCGCCGTGTGGAATTGAAATATGTGTTTCGGGAGCGAGAATCCATTCCCCATCTTCAAGTCGAAAAGATTCGCTTTCATTGTTCTCTGTATTGATTGTGCTGCCGCATAAGGTATTCGTAAGTCCGATTACATTTGAAATTCGTTCCTGAATATTTGTGTTATAACTTTTCCCTGTAATATCTTCTATGATGTATCCCAGTAGAACATAATTCGTGTTGCTGTATTCTGTATCTGTTCCAGGTTCAAATGAAGGTGGATAAGATATTACTGTATCCAGTATTTCCTGTCTTGTTTTCGGTTCGTCAAAATATTCCAAATAATCCGGATGAGAAGTAAAATCATAGATTCCGCTTTGATGATGCAGCATCATATCAATAGTTATTTCGGAAGCATTTGGAATAACAGGATAAAAGATTGACAATGAGTCATCAAAGGATAGAAAGCCTTCCTCGACTAACTGAACTATAAGAACAGCTGTAAATGTCTTGGTAATTGAACCGATTCTGAAAATGGTGTTGGTATCATTGATAAGTTGTTTATCCATGCATCTATATCCATATGCTTCATTAAAAATCTGATTTCCATTTTTCGTGATACAAACAGTCCCTGTGAATTCATTGTCAGCTTCTAAAGAACTGAAATATTGGTCAAGAGCAATTGTAAACGTATCAATATTAGAATCAAAGATTAAATAGCTCTTCGAACAACTTAACAGGATACTGATAATAAATAATACATATATAATACGCATGTTTTATAATACCTTATAATCATTTGCCAGCTGGATACACATAACTTTGAATATGCAGCAGATATTACAATCCGCATATCTTACCGGAGTTACTACTGCAACGGCGCATAAGACACTCGCATACTGCGTTATGCTCAATCGACCTTCCTTTACTGTCTTAATGTGTACGTATGCAGGAAATGCGTTAATTTCTCGTGTCCCTGGAACAGGGTTGAGAAGGCAATCGTTGATGAGTACCTCAGGCAGAATCCGGTAATGAGAAAAGCCTGGGAAAATACGGGTTATAAAATTAAGTATTCAACGAACTCCAGACTTTAATAATATCTGTTGGAACGATTCAATATCATCATATCCTTATAATACTTATAAATATATACTCGCATAAGTCCTGAAGGCGGAAACGGAAATATCTCTGATATTGTGATCAGTACAGGAAAATCAAGACGAAATTGTAAATGAAGACAGTAAGTGAAAATTCAGGCTTAACAAATATACAATTAAATTATTCTGTGTTTGTATCAGGTTTACATGAGAATCACACAGTTATAGACTTAAGCATAATTATCCAACCAGAAGGGAAGAAAAAAATGCGAATATTTATCTTGACCGTTCTTATGCTGTGCGCTGGAAGCGTTGCCGCTTTCGGGGTACCAGGTGCTCCCGATGTACCTGATGTTCCCGATGCGGATATTCCTGAGATTGAGATTCCAGGCCTTGAAATACTTGACGGCATACAGATGCAGCTCGAAGAATTGATTGCCGTGACTGATTCACTGGAATGGCTCATACCTGAACTGTCCGCTCTTGAGGAGGTTTCGGCAAAGCTCGAGGAAATTAGAGAAACAGATCCCGATATCATTGGACTTCAGGCTGAGATAGATGCCCTCAGAGGTGAACTGGTTGAAGCAAGGTCGGAGATTCAGACGATAAGCGACACCATCAATGGCGAGATTGGTGAAGTAAAAGCGTCGATAGACACATTCCGTGACGGACTTCCTATACCGGAATAGAGTTCCACGGTACCGTATTTAATCAGGAATTGCTTAGAGTAAGAGCGGTGGGTGTTTCATATACCCACCGCTCTTCAGGGTGATTACCGCATAACGGTTATCCTTCGAATAACCATTTTCTCACCCTGACTGAGCCGCAGGAAATATATTCCCGTGGAAAGGGAGGTTACGTCCCAGGAAAAGGATTCGGTGCTGCAGAGGTATCCTTCGAAGGGCGAATCCACGAGTCTGCCGCTCATGTCGTATACATCAAGCCTGGCATATCCTTCATTGCCCTGAAGAGTCACTGCTCCCGCGGAACAGAGAGGATTGGGCAGGAATATCTGAAGCTCTTCATCTGTGCAGCCTGTCGATGGGCGGGTCATTCCGGTTCCTCCTTCATTTGTGTAACCGGGAGTGGCGATAGATAGTATTTCCCATTCACCTGTGCCGTCCGGCCAGAGTCCATAACTGATATCCGCATCGAGTTCAGGGAAGGTCACTTCGTCGATGACGATCGCGGAGTCGAGAAGGTAGACCTCTTCTCCATCGGCATCCAGTTTGAAATCAGCGTGCATGCTGCCCTGTTCAGGGTCGTCGTCGGCCCAGATAATGAAGTGGTCTCCCGGTTGAATGATCGTGTCAGGGAAAGCGAATTTGAAGGGGTTCGCCATATTGTCGGTAAGAAAGAAGCCTGAAAGATTAATATCATCAATACCGGTGTTCGTTATCTCGATCCAGTCGTCGTACTCGCCGAAATTATCTGATATGGTTGTATCGTTCTTCGCCATCAGTTCATTGAGCACGAGCCCGTCCACAGGATTCCAGGTTCCCAGAATATCGGTGAGGTAGTCGTGCCTGTTCCTTATGAATGTTTCCAGCGCGGGAGCATAGTGTCCAGGTTCGATCATTATGTCAACTGTCATGGCGTTCTCGAACTCCTCCGGCGTGAAAAGCCTCATAGGAGGCTGTTCGGCATAGACAAAGTTTCTTATCAGATCACGGAGTTCTTCCATCCTGGCAACGAGAATGTCCTCATTCGCGGTGCCTGCCATCAGCCTTTGGATGTGTCCGGTATATACGGCCTCGTACTCCTCAAAATCCCAGAGAACGGCGCCGAGCGGCCTGTACTCCCAGGGGGAAAGGGAAAGCCAGAAGGGATCTAGAGTCTGCAGCTCACTGATCGAAAGTCCCCAGGAATTATAGATACCCCATGCTTCATTAAGGTCCCAGTTGCTGAAGACGAAGAGGTCATCCCGATCCCTCTGGTAGAGATAGTAATTACAGCAGCGCCCTGCGTAACTGTCCAGATTCACGGTCAGGTTGTCGACTGCCAGAAGAGCAAGCGCTGTGTTCAGATCCATGATTTTCGAGAGTGTATCCGGCAGGTATTCGGGAGGGGTGTTGTTCAGATCACATGTAAGTCCGATGAGAGAGTTCCAGTCGTTCTCCTCTTCATTTGTCTTCAGTTCGTATTCCGTGTAGTAGACATCCTGGTATTGCCCGAGGTATTCGAGTGAACCGTGATTGTCACCCTTCCACAGATTGCCATCTTCGCCGGTGCCGAAATGGTCCTCTATAAAAACGCTGTTGTACTGCTCCACAACCGTATACAGACCCCAGTAGATGTCGTTGATATACAGGGCGACAAAATTGCTTCTGACCGTGGGCAGGTATGCTGCGTTGCAGATCTCGTAGCAGCAGCGTTCTCTCACGAAACTCGGATCATGGAAATTACAGTTCAGGTTGATTTTTGTAAGCTCGAAAAACTCCTGGCCTTCAATGAACACATCGAAATCCAGCTTGAATGATTTCTTCATTGTCGGATTGTTCGTAAAGCTCGAGCCTCCCTTGAAGCGGACTCCAATCGAGTCGAAGTGTGTATTCTCCCAGTCAAATGATGCTTCCAAATATATTTTATCCGGAAAATTCTCCTCAAGCAGTTCCCACCAGTCTTCCGCATAGAAGTAAAGATGTATATCGTGTACGGCATCACCATCGAACAGCGGGTGAACCGGAGGATTGAAATCCGCGAATGCCTTGCCGGTAACCAGAACAGAGAGCATGCTGAAAGTTATCAGAATTCTGTGAAACATTGAGTACCTCCCCTTTTCTTTGGGAAGTATCTCAATCGTAAATAACAGAAGTCTTAATGCTCTGTAACAAAATGTAACAGTGAATAAGTGTTTCTTGAGCCTCAATGGAACCTGAATATAATAATGGTGTTAATATAAAAGGCTTAATTATAGACAATTTCGTCAATGACGGTTATTTGTTAAAGAGATGATTTGCTATATGCTGTTAATGAGAGGGTGGTTCATTATGAAAATTCATGCGTACTTGTCCTTAATGCTGTTTCTTGTGCTGATCATGTCGGTACAGCCCGCAGAGGGACATTATGAATCTGAGGACGATCTTATCGAGATCATGTTCAGAAAAGATGCCGTGGTAAGACTCAGAGACGGCAACCCTCTTGACCTGTCCGGTATGGGTTCCATGGATGGTGTTCTGGAAATACTTCAGCTGACGGACAGCTTTGTATGGGAACGGATAACTTCCGTATCGGAAGAAGAGCTGGACGCTATGGAAACGAATGGCGAGGACAGAACAGGAGAAGATCTTTACAATCTGAATAATATTTACAGATTGCGTTTTGAAGGGGACAATGATATCTGGGAACTATCGAACATGCTGGAGGAGCTTCCGGGTATCATGATTGCAAGGCCGGTACCTCTGCCGCAGCCACAACCGACTCCGGATTACCAGGGGTATCAGGGCTATCTGAAAGCAGCTTCTTTCACTCCTGCCGGGATCGATGCCCTCTATGCGTGGACACAGCCTGGAGGTAACGGAGCAGGCGTGACTGTCTGCGATCTGGAATACAGCTGGAACTACAACCACCAGGATATTTTACAGGCATCAGGATCGCAGATCAATTCGAATGTTCAAGATCCATTTTCCGACAATAATCACGGCACAGCGGTAATAGGGGAGATGGTCTCGGATTATAACGGGTGGGGTACAACAGGTATCTGTTATGAAGCAGAACTCAAGACATGTGGAACTTACTACGGTACTTACCCAACCTGGAATGTTCCAGGGGCAATGACGGTGGCGATATCGAACCTTTCCGCCGGAGATGTGATTCTTCTTGAGCAGCAGTGGGAATACGTTCCCGGCTCACAGGACTATGTGCCAATAGAGTGGTGGCTTAACTATTCACCGAATTCGCAGACATATAACGGAGTTTACGCTGCCATTCAGACAGCAGTCGCAAATGGAATACATGTTGTTGAAGCAGGGGGCAATGCGGTTAATGGCGGCGGCGTTGACATGGATGCGATGAACTGGTTCGGTGACAGCGGATCCATGATTGTGGGAGCCGGAGGTGTTTATCCGGGCGGAACGTGGCCAGGAGGGGATCGTCAGAGGCTTTTATTCTCGAACTACGGGAGCAGATTCACGTGCCAGGGATGGGGCGAGGATGTCGTTACCACCGGCTACGGAACTCTGTGGAACTCTGAGGGAGTTAATCGCTATTATGCCTCAGGATTCTCAGGAACATCAAGCGCATCACCCATTGTAGCGGGTGCAGCGGCGGATTGCGTAGGTTTCTGGGTCGCGAACGGAAATCCCGCCAGTACTCTGACGCCTTCGATGTTGAGAGATGTGCTGGCTTCTACCGGTTCCCCGCAGGTATATCCGCCCTCTGGCGACATAGGCCCCCTGCCGAATCTTATGGGCGCGTTCGCTTATCTTGTAACGGTTGGAATAGAAGGTACATCTGAATCTCCGATAGCATACTCTATGAATGTATCTCCGAATCCATCATCTGGAAATGTTTCATTCAACATATATGGAGATTCAGATATTGCTGTTGAACACATGGTGATTTATGACATTTCCGGGCGGGTCGTTTTCGATCTGGATAATTCTTCAGCGCAGGAGGGAAATCAGAACTCAATGCAATGGAACTGCTGCGATATGAATGGAAGGCGGATCAATTCCGGAATGTACATGGTCAGGGCGGAATGTGAGTATGGTTCTGTAACGGTTCCATTCATTATTCTGGAGAAATAGAAGCGGCAGTTCCATAATTCAGGTATAAGTTTGCGGGTTGCATTTAAGCGCTTGATGATGCAGGATTGAAACAATCAATTTCTAATTCGGCGAGGGGATTTCTTATGGGTGGATTCTTCGGTGTTGTTTCAAAAGGGAGTTGTACTGAAGATCTGTTCTATGGAACTGATTACCATTCGCACCTTGGGACCATGAGGGGTGGAATGGCCGTAAGAAGTCACGACGGAATCCACAGAGTGATTCATGACATTTCAAACGCACAGTTCCGCTCTAAATTCGAGGATGATCTTTCTGAAATGGAAGGATGGATGGGCATCGGAGTGATCAGCGATTTTGAAGATCAGCCTCTGATAATCGGCTCACATCTGGGGAAATACGCAATTGTAACTGTAGGCGTGATTAATAACATTGATGAACTGGTCACCAGGGTTTTTAAAAACAGATCCGGACATTTCTCAGAGATGTCAGGCGCAGAGATTAATCCTACTGAAGTTGTTGCTATGCTTATAAATCAGGAGGAGTCATTCACAGCCGGTCTCACTCACGCTCAGGAAGAAATTGAAGGTTCCTGTTCCGTATTACTTCTGACGGATGAAGGGATTTATGCGTCGAGGGACAGACTTGGCAGAACTCCCATATCTGTAGGCAGAAAAAGTGACGCCATGGCGGTGACTTTTGAAACATGCACGTTCCCCAATCTTGAATATGAATATGTTCACAATCTCGGACCCGGTGAGATAGTTTTTATTACAGATGATGGGTTCGAGCAGAAAAAGGAACCCGGGGAAGGAATGCATATATGTTCTTTTCTCTGGGTCTATTACGGATATCCCGCTTCGAATTACGAGGGAATCAATGTTGAAGATGTCCGCAACAGATGCGGTGAATGCCTGGCAAAAAGAGACGATGTGGAAGTTGATCTGGTAGCAGGTATACCCGATTCGGGTACTGGTCATGCCGTGGGATACGCAAACTACTCCGGTGTTCCATACAGACGCCCTTTTGTCAAGTATACGCCAACCTGGCCGCGCAGTTTCATGCCTCAGAACCAGAATGTTAGAGATATTGTAGCGAGAATGAAACTAATTCCAATTCGAGAATTGATTCAGGATAAAAGAATTCTTTTCTGTGAGGATTCAATCGTACGAGGTACTCAACTTCAGGATACCGTTAAGCGGATATTTGACGCGGGAGCCGCTGAAATACATATGAGGCCGGCGTGCCCACCACTGGTATTCGGCTGCAAGTTCCTCAATTTCTCGCGATCGAGATCCGTGCTTGATCTTGCAGGAAGGAAAGCGATAAAGGAACTTGAGGGATCAGGAGATATAGTTCCCGATGAATACATTGATAATAAATCTGAAAAATATGCGGAAATGGTTGAAAGAATAAGAAGGAGGCTCAATCTGACCTCACTTTCCTACCAGAGGCTTGATGACCTTGTAGAAGCGATAGGAATTCCAAAGGAAAAACTTTGTACTTACTGCTTTGATGGCAAGGAGTAACGGAATCGAAAGGGAGTTATTCTGGAAATAGAAGTAAGAAAACCGGATAAGACCGAGATTGAGAAAATGGGAGTGTTTTCATGGCCGATCTGGACGTGCGAAACTTCTGAATTCGACTGGTGTTATGATGAAATGGAAACATGTTATCTCCTTGAAGGAAGCGTAACCGTTACGACAGATTCTTACAGTATTTCTTTCGGTGCGGGAGATCTTGTCATATTTCCTGAGGGATTGTCCTGCAGATGGAAGATTCATAAGGACGTTCGGAAACATTATAAATTCGGCTGAGGATGGAGATAGCTCTGGTATACGGACAGACAATAACGTTATCTACAAAGGGATTTTCCGATATCATCAATATTTCGGATGAGGTTAGGTCGACTATAAAATCATCTGGAATTATGGATGGGCTGGTTGCGGTCACAGTTATCGGTTCAACTGCCTCAATTACTACGATTGAGTACGAACCGGCGCTTGTGGAGGATATGAAAGAGCAACTTGAGAAAATGGTATCTCAGACAATTCGCTCACGGCATTCAGAAACCTGGGGCGATGATAATGGTTTTTCTCATCTGAGAGCCTCGCTAATGGGACCAGGGATTACACTGCCGATTGTTAATGGAAATATCCTTACCGGAACCTGGCAGCAGATTGTGCTGATCGATCATGACAACAGACAGCGCTCAAGAAAGGTAAGAATACAGATTATCGGCGAGCGGGATTCCTGAGGCTTGAAAGGGCTTAATTGAAGAATATTCTAATACTGCTGACAGTACTTATTTCTCTATCATACGGTGAAGTACCCTCGTACATGATCTATTGCGATCAGGAAGATTACAACGAGATGATCACGTACTGGTATGATGAGAATATCGAGATAGATTGTACTGTAATTCATGATGATACCCTCTATACCGATGCAAGGCTGCGTCTTCGCGGAGACAGTTCAAGAGGTTATCCGAAAAAATCCTATCGAATTACTTTTTCGATGCAGGATCCTCTGGACACCAGAACAAAATGGAACTTCAACAGCGAGTATATGGATCACACTTATATCCACTCCTGGCTGTTCGCGTGGATCATGGAACAACTCGAGTATCCATGTTTTGAAGTCGATCACGCAAGAATGTATGTAAATGACAGCTATATAGGATTATACATTAAAACGAATCCTGTAGATGAGCAGTTTCTTATAGACAACGCTCTCGATCCTCAGGGAAATCTTTACAAGGCCGCGATAGACGGCGCATGTCTCAGTATATACGATAATGTTGGCGAGTTCTGGGACAAGAGAACGAACGAAAATGAAGGCTGGAATGATCTGTATGAACTTATCGATTACCTTGATCAGGTACCACCTGAAAGTTTTCATGAGGACATCAGTGAATGGTTCAATGTTAACAGGCTTCTGACAATTGTCGCGGTGAATACTCTGACCAACAACTTCAGTACTTATTACCACAATTACTTCATGTATCACGATGTTCAGGGCTCCGGCGTCTGGACAATGATGTCATGGGATGTTGACAAGACATTCGGCAACTGGATTACCCGCCCCTTCAGCCAGGGCGTAAATGCTTTCTGGTACGACAACCCTCTTTTCGAGAAGGTAATAATCGACCCTGTTCTGTTCGAAATGTACTTTAACAGAATGCAGGCCATTACCGATGAAGTCATTAACATCACCGTACTTGGTCCGGTGATAGATTCACTTGAACTGGCATTGGAACAGGCTGTGATTGATGATTCGCTGGATGCTATAGATATTGATGAGTTCCATGAGGAGATCGAGATTCTCATGACTGATAGAATACCGTACAAGATGGAAGCCATGCTTTCTCAATACGATAACGCTCCAAGACCGTTTCAGGCTCACCGCGGTGATACACTGAGCCTCGGAGACAGGTTCATCTCATGGGAGAGCACTGAAGCTCTGTCCGGAGAAGCTGTGACGTACAATGTGTATCTTTCCACCAGTTTCGGATCACCGGATTCCATAGTGCAGGAACATATCGGAATCGAGGATACCTGCTTTACATTCACGGATCTTGAACCTGACAGATATATCTGGACTGTTGAGGCTCAGGCGTCCAGCTGGTGCACCGAAGCCTACGATCACTGGAATCCCCTGACGGTAACTTCCGATTATACAGTGTTAAGCGGGACACTCAGCGGAATTTCGTTCTTGCAGAAGGATAATTCTCCATATCTGATAACCGGGGATATCTTCATCCCTTACGGATCTTCTCTATATATCGAGGGCGGGGTGGACATCCGAATTGAGGGAGGGGTTGGAATCGACTGTTCCGGATCAATGCGGTCTGAAGGTAATTCCTCTGATTCTGTAAGGTTTCTGGCGAACAACAGTTCGCAGCCCTGGAACGGGATAAGACTCACCGGCGATGAGGCCGTTTTCAGTTATACATCCTTCACAAATTCAACAGGTTTCGGCGGAGCCGGAAGCAATACGGCATGTATCAAAGCGTCCAATACCGACCTGACCATGGATAATTGCTCATTTTCATTCAATGAAAGATGTATTCAGGTTTCAGGCGGATCCGCGACTCTGGACAGCTGCGATCTTACCGGATGGAACACCGGAGAGCTATTTTTCATGGAAGCAGGAATATCCGCATTGATTATGAACAGCAGATTCGGGAACATGATCAATCCTCCAAACAGTTATCACGACGCTGTTGAATTCCAGAATTGTACTTACGGTGAATATGTTGTCCGGAACTGCGAGATATTCAACATTGCAGGAGATGGAATAGACCTTAATGGCAGCTTTCTCACAGCGGAGGATAATCTCATATGGGGAATTGAGGACAAGGGGTTCTCGATAGGCGTTAACCCTGGCGCGGGTGGCGGGATATCTGAAGCTGATCTGCTGAGGCAGATCGTTCTTGACTGCTACGAAGGTATTTCCATAAAAGATGGATCTGTTGCTCTTATTGACAGGTGTACTGTAATCAGCTGCGAAACAGGTGTCCGGGCTTATGAAAAAACAGCAGGATACGGAGGCGGCAATGTTACTATAGCAGGATCCATATTCAGTGATAATATCGGAATATTCAGTTTCGAAGACGGCTCAGTATCATCCGTTAATTACAGTCTGACGGGAAACGACGAGCCGTGGCAGGGGCAGGGAAATATCGCTGCTGATCCCGGGTTTACCGAATGGGGGGATCTGGATTTCCATTTGTCTTACACATCACCCTGCATTGATTCAGGAGATCCTTCGGTGAATGATCCCGACGGAACAAGATCTGATATGGGTGCCCTGTTCTATCCACAGGTATTCGATGGACTTGTGATAAACGAACTCCAGTCCGTGAATGAAACCACAATCGCTGATGAATATGGCGAATACGATGACTGGCTGGAGATATACAATGGTTCGGAGTACGATTGCGATCTGAGCTGGGTTTACCTGTCGGATGATCCGCATGATCTATCTCTTTACCGTTTTCCCGAAGGGACTGTTATTCCTTCAGGGGGCTATCTGGTTGTATGGGCTGACGGAAACTGGTGGCAGAACGGCTATCATCTTCCATGGCGGCTTTCCAGTGAAGGAGACAGCCTCTATTTCTCAAGGCAACCCGTGGAGTCGGGCAGGCTCTTGCGTGGTGGGGAGAGAGCACCGGCACCGGAATTAATTGACAGCATTACTTTCGGGGTAATTGAACAGGATTGGTCTTTGGGAAGAAATCCTGATGGAGGAACAACATGGGAGTTCTTCAGTAATCCCACTCCGGGATTTTCAAACTCAATACCATACTCTCAGGCAGGATATCTTCAGGTTTCAAACCCCTTCCCAAATCCTGCGTTATCCGGTTTAGTCACCCTGGATCTTACGGTTGACGCAGGGCTTACAGTTGTTTCCATTTACGATATTTCCGGCAGACTTGTCGCGGAAGTGATGAACCAGTACCTTGAATCCGGAGACTACAGGATCTACTGGGATACTGTTAAGGACAGAGGCGGTTATGTTCCTTCAGGTGTGTATCTGATTCATGTGCGTCACGCTGCCGGTATCTCTGCAAGTCGGAAGATTGTTGTACTCAGATCAGAATGACCGGAGTATTCCTGAATGAGTAAACGGATAAATCCCACAGGACGCGCAATATTTCTGTTAATGGTTTTTTCTTTCATGCTGATGCAGGTGTCCTGCATTTTCGATTCTCCATCCGCGCTTCTCGGTTATCCTTCTAAAGTTGATTTTTCAATTCCGTTTGAGTCCGTGGGTACTCCTTCAATGTGTGAATGCACATGTGTGCAGGATCTGGCTCTTATCATCGCGGGTGATAACATTGTTCTTGTTGACATAGCCTGTGGAGATCTGATTTCTGTGTTCAATACCGGTGTTGAAATTCGTGATCTGGGAGATACTGATGTCAACGGCTACGGGTATGTTCTGACCGAAAGTCTGCTCTACCCGGTTGATCTGGTTGGAGAGTGCCTTGATCCTTCACTGAATATTGGCAGCGGGGCGAAATTCATTTCCATATCAGTCGTCGATGGTACTGCCTGGATAGTGCATGAAAACGATTGTCTGACAAAGGTTGATCTGCTTACACATGAAATATTTAGCATCCCGTCCAAACTGCTGGATGATTGTCAGGGGATTGCGGCAGATCAGAACGGAGATGTGATATTTCTTGCCGGTGGATCCAGAATGGTCATAGCAGCTTTTGATACTGAAACATGGACAGAAACAGGATCCTGTTCGGTTCCTGGTGATGTCATAAGTCTTTTTCCGGGGCCTCCGGGATTTATCTGTGCTCTTGTGGAGGGGAGCAATGAACTCTGGTATATCAAAAAGGAAAATTGTGAATTATACAAGATGATAACATTCCCTGTTGTTCCGACAACGGCAGCGTCAATGCCTGACGGAAGTTATGCATATGCTGCATGTGAGAATATCGGATTGATCATTGTTGCCGAAAGCGGACAGATTGAACACAGAACCCTGGAATTCGGACATCCTCAGAGTATTGATCTAAGCAGTGACGGTCAGAGAGCTGTAATATGCTCCGCTGAGTATGAAACTGTCTATATTCTTAAAAAATGATCTACTAATTTTAATTACAGGGAGGGATCAGTATGATTCTCTCCTGATTTCTGGTAAGAATTCTGGCTTCAAGTGTATCTTCCGATAGAATCAGCAACCCCCTGAGAGTCTCCGGATGATAGACAGGGATGTTGTTTATGTGTGTGATCAGGTCCCCCGGCCTCAGACCGATATTCCATGCAGTGCTGCTTTCGGTAACAGAGACAAGCTGAATTCCTGACGGTCTATTCCGGGTGAGTGAAATACTCGATAGTGCTGTAACGCCGAACGGCTGTTGTCCACTGTATTCCTCTGATTGTATGGCCAGCTGCGCCCACATGTACCAGATCTGACTTGGATAAAGGACAAGATATTCCTTATCGGTATTTTCAGGGAACTGGAATTCCGGTTGTATTGTGCCTGTAATGATACCGACAAACCTGCCGTTGTCGTCAAAAGCAGCGGCTCCCATCAGTCCTTCCCTCAGCTCAGAAGCGAGAAGGACAGATCCATCCGGGTACTGTTCCACTATAGTTCCATCAACAGTAACTGTTCCGTACAATTCCTGTCCTATTATCCGCAGTGTTTCCCCAATCCCGGGAAGATGGTCTGAGGGAATCTGGTACTCCTGAAAAATCTCTTGATTGAAAATGAGCAGGACTATTCCAAGGTCTGGAGAAAAGACGATTGAATCAGGAGGGATCATCCCGATCTCCATATCCAGGGTGACCGGTGTACCCGGGTAGAACATGCAAAGCGCGACTGCGTGAGAAGGGGATATTGAAACAGCGGAGGAAATCTCGACTGTTCCCGGCATACTCCCGATTCTCATCGTGTGGACCTGTTCTATAACGTTCGACTCTGTTGTGAGAATTGATGAGAGGAGGAGAAGAAAGATCATTACTTTACTTGTTTTCTTAGAAGGAAATCAGGCTTGCCTGCCTGGAATATACCGAAAGAGGCGCTGTTCTTATCCTTGATTTGGATGTCATATGAACCTGATCGCTCTTTGATGTAAAATGTATCAGATCGGTCATTCCGATATCGAGAATACTCTCCGGGGCGTTCGATACAGGGATCAGAGTGATAGAGAGGATTAAAAGAGCGGCAACAGCCGGAGCAGCAAGGAAGAGCCTGCGAAATTTTAATCTGGATTGATGAGTATTCTGAGTTCTGATGATCATTTCACGAACCATCTCTTCGAGATTTTCAGGAGGAGCAGGTGCTGGAAGATCACGGGTCTGGATGGAGATGTCTTTTGACATGAGGAGAGCATTCTTACATGAGTCACAGCCCATCAGGTGAAAGTCAAGCAGTCTTTTCTGCTGTTCTGTCGCCTCTCCGTCAATTACAAGACTGATAAGTTTCAAAGCTCTTGAGCAGTTCATTTCCATTCTTCCCATACATCTTCGAGATATTCTCTCAGGTAACCTCTTGCCCGGTTTATTCTGGATTTAACTGTCCCGAGTTTTATTGAAAGGATCTCAGCGATGTCCTCGTAAGACATCTCCTCTTTTTCTCTGAGAATGAAAGGCTCGCGATAGTGATGAGGAAGTCTGTCGATAGCTTCCTCAATCGAAGCTTTCAATTGAACTCGTCCCGCATCGTAATGGGGAGCTGTTTTGCCGGGGCTTGCAAGATGGACGTATTCCAGAGGGACATTGATCCATTTTGATCTTCTTCGCCATTCTTTTTTAGCCAGATTGCTTGCAATGGTGAATATCCAGTTTACAAGTTTTCTGTCCGGATCGAATCTTTCTCTGTATCTGTAAACCCTGCAGAAGGTAAGTTGCAGGAGTTCCTGCGCGTCTTCCTCGTTTCCGAGCATTCTGATAAGCAGTGAGTAGATTGGTGCCTGAAAGCGTCTTATAACCTCTGAGAATGCGTCTTCATCACCATTGCAAAGGTCGATCATAAGCATTGAGTCAGATCGCGGATCCTTTGCTGTGCGTTTGTCGGTAATGATTCTTCCAGCCAAAACTCTCTCCTTTGAACTCGTTTCGTTCCTGTCTTCAGCTATTATACCACATTATGATCTGTTTGTTCCAGTGACTTGTTCCTTGACCTGAACACTCATTATTGCGAAGATAGTGTCTACAATGAAAAAGAAAAGCACTGCTATGCGAGTACTCTCATTTGTTCGTCCATACTGGAAATGGATGGCTGGCGCAGTAATCTGTCTTGTGTTCTTCGCGCTGTTCAGCGGAGCGTCACTGGGCATGATACTTCCGCTCTTTGACGATGTATTTTCCAGAGAAAGTAATCTGGAAGAATATGATGATCTTGATCATGCAATGAAGCAGAATGTGGTTCCTGCTTTTAACCGATTAGGATCTGTGATAATCTCATTGAATCCAAATCAAACCGCATCTGCGTGCGGTGAAGTGATTGAAGCTTTCAGAGAAAGTTTCAGAACATCAAAACCGCAGCAGGTTCTTATCGCGATTATTATTGGACTCATTCTCATGGTTCTGCTGAAAAATATTCTTGGATTCATGCAGGTGTTTTTTCTATCAAGAGTTGAACAGGGAGTGGTGAGAGATATCAGACATAAACTGTACTCTCATCTTCTTGAACTTGATATGGGATTCTACAGCACCGCAAGATCAGGAGATATCATGGCGAGATTCACATCAGACGTCGGTAATATGAACTGGGCCATGACAGAGATGCTTATGAGTATACCGCGCGAAATCCTGCTTCTTCTGGTATACCTTGGGCTTGCGCTGCTGGCATCATGGCGGCTTGCTCTTTTTACTCTACTGGTATTTCCACCGGCGATGCTCTTTATTCTGATAATCAGTCGAAGGCTGAGGAGGAAAACTCACCTTGCCCAGGAAAGACTCGCGGATTTTTCAGCCATACTGCAGGAAACGATATTCGGAATAAGAGTGGTCAAGGCGTTCTGCATGGAGAAATTCGAAGCAACCAAATTTGCCGGTATACTGGATATTCACCGCAGAACCGAGACTTCCCTTCAGCGAGAAAGAGCCCTTGCAAGCCCTGTAACGGAGATTATGGGTGCAATCGCAAGTG
>JAUXIK010000054.1 GCA_030620995.1 Candidatus Aegiribacteria sp. | reverse complement strand
GAATATCACGTGATACACTACATAAAGGCCGATATTCGTGACATTGAATCGGTTGGAGACGTTCTCGCCGCTGTTGTAAGCGAGGGAGCCAATTCCATAACCGGAGTCAGCTTCTTCGTTGAAGACACTTCCGCACTGTACGAGGAAGCAAGACAGTACGCAGCCGAACACGCTCGTGATAAAGCACAGCAGCTGGCTGACTGCTTCGGAATAAAGCTGGGTGACATCTCCAGCGTCAGCGAATGGACAAACAACTACTATTATGGCGATTACGGAGCATATGATAACTACGGTGGCGGTCTGGGTTCTTATGCTCAATCTCCATCAATTACTCCTGGAGCTTACTCTATTTCAGTAGAGGTATCGGTTAGCTTCAATATTGAAGAGTAGTCCTTGAAACGGGGAGTCGTTATTCTGCTGTTGTTTGTGCTGGCTGTCTGTGCCGGTGCAGAGATGAATAGCACAACACCGGAATCAGCGGTGCTGAATACCTGGAATGCTGTGCTGAACGGCTCCCCGCAAGAATTTCTCGCAACTCTGGAAAACGGTTGCGCTTCACAGATAATGCAGGAATGCTCTGAATATCTTCATCTGATGCAGACGATGTCTTATGCGGAACTGGGGATGACATTCGCGAAATTGAGACTGGAAGCGGCTCCGGGTGAAATCGAATACTGGGACAACACCGCAGTTCTGGAGATGATTCTGTCAGCTCCGGAACAGGCTTATATCCTTGAAAAGAGTTTTCTGCTAATAGACAGTCTTCAAAGCGGGGACAACACCGGTATCGTGTTTATTACTCTGGACATCAGCGGGATCGGAAATACACTTCTGGAAATCCCTGTTGTCTCTACAACCGCTGGCTGGCAGGTTACAGGGATTGATCCGATCGTTTCGTCCGTCCTTGAATCCATTTTTACTCAATAAGAAACTTGACAAACAGCATCTTTCCGAGATAAACTGATAGAACAATGGAAATACTTGCCGTCATCCAGCTTGTTCTGTTATCGCAGTCACCGGTCATTACGGAAATTGCGGCCAACCCTCTTGTGGAGATCTCCGGTGAATTCGTTGAGATATTCAATCCATCATCTGAGCCACTGTGCTTGAACGGATTCAGCATTACAGACGGAGATGCCCTCGATGAACTCGTCCCCTGGGATGAATCCATCTATGGTTCTTTTCCACACGCTGGAATGCTTCTAGGAACAGATACAATTCCCGCAGAAGGATTCGCCCTCGTTTTTGAACTGGATTATCCGGATAACCCCGTATATGAGATACCTCCCGGAACACTCATTCTCACAACCGCTGATCACGCGATCTGCAACGGTCTGGCGGCATCCTCCGACCCTCTTACTCTCTTTAACTCCGGTGGTACAGCAGACAGCAATGCTGTAAGCACATATGGTACGCCTGTCAATTCGGATATATGGCAGGAAAGGGACGATGACGGTCTTGACGGAATACCCTTCGACCCCGGTGAAGGCTTCACAGTTGAACGATTCCCATGGTCATCTCCTGATGGGGAAGGATTCTGGCTTACAGGACCTGAAGGAGGTTCACCCGGTACCCATGCTGAAGCTCCTCCTGACACTCTGAACATCTCCTGCGACAGTATCTGGACTGATCCTGTAGAACCCCCTGCCGGAACCCCGTTTGAAATACTGGCTTCCTTCACCTGCTGGGGCAATGTTTCTCCATCGAACGGTACTCTGATCCTTTTTCTGGACAGCCAGGGAGATTCTATAGCAACTCCTGACGAGATTCTTGCCGAATTCCCGGCAACCTGGCTTGAACCGGGCTCAACAGATACATTCACGGTAATCACTTCGCTTGATCAGGGCTGGTACCTTCCATCAGCTTCAGCGGAAGTACCGGAAGATGAATACGCTGATGACGATTTCTCCTCCACTGCCACCGCTGTCGGCGGAGGAGTGGATCCTGTTGTAACAGAGGTTCTCTGTAATCCTATTGAAGAGGATTACGGCGAATTCATCGAAATATACTATCCCGGTCCGGGAATTTTTCCCATATGCGGGTGCTCATTTACCGATGGCGACGCTCTGGATGTTATTACAGCCTGGTCTGAAGTACAGCTCAGTGATCCTGACGCCATTTATGGTTCATATATTTCAGCCGGCGGATACGGGCTTATCATGGATCCGGAGTACATAAACGGTATGCAGCCATACGATCTGGCTGAATCAACTTTTGTATTCACTGTGGGTAACACAACAATCGGTAACGGGCTGACCGGAACAGATCCAATCACATTATACGACATGTATGGAACCGCTCAGATTAATGTACTTTCAACATATGGAACACCATTGCTTTTCGATGATCCACTAATGTGCGACGATGACGGTCTGGATGGAATTCCATACGATCCCGGAGAAAACCACAGCGTGGAAAGAAGATCATTCAGCTATCCTGATGAAGAGTTCTCCTGGATAACCTCACCCGAAGGAGGATCGCCAGGTTCACCGGCTGCGTATTCCGACACAACAGACGCTGCTGCCGATACCCTGACAATAACACCTCCTGATCCGGAACCCGGTCAACCGCTTCTCTTTACAGCAATCATTCTCAACAACGGAACGCTTCCCTTCACAGGCGCGGAAGTAACCATATTTCTCGATACAAACGCCGATTCAATTCCGCAACCTGCAGAAATTCTATTAACTGAATTCACGGATTCTCTCTACCCCGGAAACGAAGTCAGCATCTCCGTAACGATCAGCGCACCTGAAACCGGCTGTTATCTCGCTGCCGCACAAGTATCGCTGGAAGAAGACCTCTATCCGGAGAACGATATCGTCTTTGAGGGTTTTTCCACAGGCGGCGGGATACCTCTGGTCGTTACAGAGGTTCTCTGCAACCCGTCCAGCGAAGATCACGATGAGTTCATTGAAATATGGTTTCCAGGGCCGGGTGTATTCGACGTTTCCGGATGCACTTTTACTGACGGCGATGCACTTGATATACTGGTCCCATGGAACAGCGAATACGGAACCCTGCAGGACCCCGATGTGATATGCTGTCCGTTTATTCTCGCGGAAGGTTTCGCTGTTATCCTTGATCGGGAATACACCAACGGGTTTCAGCCGTATGACTTCCCTTCCGGGACTGTTATCCTCACCACAGGTAATACCACCCTTGGAGACGGTCTCTCACAGAATGATCCTATTTCGCTCTATGCGTCCAGTGGCACCACATCTTCCGATGTAATGTCAACTTATGGAACCCCGGTGGATTCAGATGAACCTTTACTGAGAGATGATGACGGATTGGATGAAATACCTTTTGATCCAGGCGAGGATAACAGTGCGCAGCGCAAGGAGCTTGGCTCACCGGACGTAGAAGAGAACTGGATTGTGTCGAACGATGGCCCGACTCCGGGAGCCCCTCCCCCGTTCATCGTAGAGGGCGTGAATGCGGCATCCCTCGGTATGATCTGCGCTCCGCCAATGGGACCTGCTGATGAGAATACCGTTCTCACGGCACTGTTCACCAACTCTGGAACCGATACTATTCCCTCCGGTGAACTCTCCATAGCTTTTTACAATGATGCAGACCAGAGCGGAACTCCGTCAGAGAGCGAATTGATTGACAGTTATGTATGCGGTCCGGTTGTCCCTGGAGATTCGATTGAAGCAAATTGTCAGTGGATGTCATGTCCGGGAGAAATGCTTCTGTTCGCCGTAGCCATATGTGCCACAGATTCTTTCCCATCGGATGACACGACATCATGCATCTGGAACACATACGGTTCCATTATACTCAATGAGATAATGTACAGTCCGTCACCCGGAGAGCCAGAATGGGTTGAGATCATCAACAGATCGGGAAACCCTGTTCAGCTATCGGGCTGGACATTCGAGGATTCACGTAATCAGGTTGTTTTCTGCGATGACACTCTGTTTCTCCAACCGGACAGCTTCGCCGTGATAGTATCTGATTCCTCCATGTTCAGGGAATTATGGGCAAATGTTGAATGCCCCGTTTTACAGCCATCAAGCTGGCCCACACTGAATAACAGCACTCAACAGGGAGAAGAATGGGCAGACCAGCTGATTCTGAGGGATATCACAGGTCAGGCAACAGATTACGTACCGTACGATGATGACTGGGGCGGCGCAGCTGGAATAAGCCTTGAAAAGCTGAATCCGGAGTTCAACGGATACGACTCGGCAAGCTGGTGCGGATGTATGTCAGGAGGTACGCCGGGGAATGAAAACAGCTGCACTTCGGAAAGCTCCGGGGGCGAATTCCTTGAATTCCATCCTAATCCCTTCTCTCCTGATGGCGATGGGCGGGACGATCTGCTCACAATTGAAATGAACTTCAACAGCCCTGAAAACGAAGTCACACTTGAAATCTACAATGTGCAGGGTCGATTGATTCTGCAGCTCCTGAACAGAGAGATCTGCGGCAGCTCAAGAGCTATCATATGGGATGGAACCGGTGAAAACGGTCGGAGGCTCGTGGTTGGTCGTTACATCATTTATCTTGGTTCTAGAGCAACAGCTACAGGCGAGTTTCGCGAAGCCTGCGAAGTAGTTATCCTTGCACGCCCCCTTTAGGGCTGCCCTTCAGGGACGGCCCTTCAGGGACGTAGTCTGTTTCGTCAATTAATTGTTCTAATATTCGCTATTATATTCATTAAAGTTTTTGTTTTAGCTTTTCCAGCATATCGGCAGTCATTGAATCAAGATCCCAGTCCGGTTCCCAGCCCCATTCTTTCCTGGCCAGGGAATCATCTATACTGCTCGGCCACGTATCCGCTATTTGCTGCCTGAAATCAGGTTCATAAGTAACTTCGAAGCCGGGAATGAATTTACTTATACTCTCCGCAATATCTCCAGCCGTCACGGAAAGAGCCCCCACATTGAAATCACTGTGGTGAGAGAGATTATCAAAATCAGCATCCGCAAGATCAAGAGTCGCTTTTATACAGTCCGGCATGTACATCATAGGAAGCATGGTATTCCTGCGTACGAAACAGGTGTATCTGCCTTCTTCAATAGCCTTGTAGTAGATCTCCACAGCATAATCCGTAGTACCTCCTCCAGGAGGAGTTTCCGAGGAGATGATTCCGGGATAGCGTAATCCCCTGACATCAACACCGAATCTTTGCACATAATAATCGCACAGAAGCTCTCCTGATACTTTTGTCACACCATATATGGTTTTCGGGCGGAGAATGGTTTTCTGGGGTGTATTATCCCTTGGGGTTTCAGGACCGAAGGCAGCGATTGAGCTTGGAATTATCACTCTTACAAGTGATTCCTCCCTTGCTGTTTCAAGGATATTCAGAGTACCATCCATGTTCACGTTCCAGCAGAGCATAGGATTCTTCTCTCCCGTTGCGGACAGAATGGCGGCCATATGGAAAATCGTATCGATCTTCTGACTGCGTACAAGTGTGGAAACAGCTTCTATATCGGTCACATCAAGAATACTCCAGGGACCTCCGTTCACTACTGTGCTGTTTTCATCTGATCTGATATCCGAAGCAATAACATTATCGGAGCCATATCGTTTCCTGAGTTCAACAGTAAGTTCAGATCCGATCTGTCCAAGCGCACCAGTTATAAGTATCCTTTGAATATTCCTGGCCATGTTCAACCTCCATTAAGCAATAACTGTACTTGATACAGATTACAGGTTAAATAGTATTAATATACTGACAACTAGTTGACTAAACAGACTACGTCCCTGATTCTGGTGCCGACTGTAATTTTGTCAAGTTCCGCCTGATTCAATACAATGCCGAACGCAGTATATCTGCCGTCCAGCCTTCCATGATCATCCAGCATTATGAAGAACTGGCTGCCTCCCGTATTCAATCCCGCGTCAGCCATTCCAAGGACTCCTCTTCCAAAGTGCCTGAGGCTTCGCTCATTTGGCAGTATATAACCGGGGCCTCCGGTTCCAACACCCTCAGGACAACCTGCCTGGGCTACAAATCCCGGAATGACCCTGTGAAAATAAACACCGTCGTAAAAACCCGTTTCAGCAAGATTCCAGAAACTGCTGCATGTTATCGGCGCTGTTTCCCCCCAGAGGAGAACTGTGAAATCTCCCACATCTGTCTTTATCACAACTGTATCCGGTAGAGAAATACTGTCAGGATCAAACGGTAGTTCGTATTGAGTCCATTCTACCGTTTCCGATTCATGTTCCTCCTCGGATTCCTCCACGCTCTTCAGTCTGTCTGTCAGCACAGTTACATATTCATCAATCAGCACCTGATCGGAATAGTTTTTCCTGAGAGTTGAAATCCTGAGTAACACATCTTCTGCTTCCATGAAATCACCGGTATCGACAAGATACCAGGCCCATGAAATGGGAATAACCCAGTATTGATCCGATATCCAGTTCTCCTCCAGCAGCGAGTCAACAGGTATTGAATCGTTCAACCATGCTGTCTGTGCAGCAGCTCTCCTTCCGGGAGCCTGATGAATCATCAGTTCTCGAAGAAGAACGGTATCAGCGACTGCAAGCTGTTCCGCAGCCAGATTCCCAACCGGTCCGGATGTGATAGCCAGACCGCGAAGCCGGTTCGCTCCATCATTGAATCCAGCTTCGTTCCTGGCAATGGAAGCCGTAAGTGAGACATAGGGAACAGAATCATTAACCAGTTCTCCGACCATGGATGGATCACAAACCTTAATCGCACTGAATCGAACAGCCCAGATGGAATCATTCAGCATGTTCCCTGCTGTCTCTTGAGAACCGCATCCGGCAATGTAAATTCTCTCAAGCACGGTATTCATTTCGGATGAGATATAATCGTATTCAATGCCCAGTGTACTGAAATATCGCGCTGAAGCGCTCTCCCCTGCATCTTCTATCCTGGAAGGAGCAATATCTCCTGTGATATCAATCCCCAGTTTCCCAAGAGCCTCGAGAGAAAGAGATCTGGTATCGGTTGGAATGAAGTCCCAGGTTTCTGAAATGATTTCCACGAATGCTTCCAGTTTCAAGGGTTCGCAGCCCTCCGCGAAGGTATGAAGTATTCTGTTGATAAACGCGTCCAGAAGCGCCGGGTTACTGATGATATCATGTGAATCGGGAATCATTGATTCCTCCCCGAACTCAATCAGCACAGGTGTCATTTCAGTTGAAAGCGGCATACCAAGCAGTCGAGCTGACCACGCTGCTTCGGCCGCACAGGTTGAATCCAGCTCCATCATATGTGTCGCAAGACTGTCCGGGCTGAGCCAGTCAGGACTCCAGCCGCTTCTTGCCATGAAAACCAGGACTTCCATGGGATCTTCACGAAGAGCATCCATGATCTCAACTGAATCCGGTGGTGCAGGCGCAAATAGCCAGGTGTTCATACTCATGATAAGGCTCTGAAGCAGAATAGGAAGCATCCTAATCCTCTTCCTCTGTTCCAGGGTCGTCATTCAGGGACTCAATGTATTCAAGAATCAGATCTTCAGCTTTCTGCTGATCAGGTTTCATAACCATCACATAGCCCCATATCGGATTCCATACTCTGGCAATGCCATTGTACATCGGGATCTGCCTGCTTCGTATTGCGGCCCCTATTCCCTGGGTTTCGAGAAATGCTTTAATGGTCATCGCTTCCATTTCAGAAGAAGCTTCAAGTACTGATACCAGTTCAGTGTCATCAATTACTGCCATTTCTTACCTCCTGCGGAACAATAACGAATGATTGCGTAATCCGCACTTGATTCGTAGATTGATTATGGTAGTGTTGCGAATGATGGGGTGTCTGAAACCTGCGGCAGATCGATTCTGAGATCGGCAGGCCAGGACTGAGAACAGACCCTTTGAACCTGATCCGGATAATACCGGCGAAGGGAGAAATGGTGGGAAGAACAATGAAAACAGCAATCGAAATAGCGCGGCATGGAAAAGCAACCTCTGTAGTAAAACAAACTTCTGAACTGGAAGACGTTCCGGTTGATTTACTTGTAGAGGGTCTGGCTGACGGGACTATTGTAGTGCCGGCGAACAGAACTCATGATATCCGGAAGCCTTGCGCCATCGGGCGCGGAATGACCGTCAAAATAAACGCCAACATCGGCAGCTCGGCAGACAAGGAATCAACTGAGGTTGAACTCGAAAAACTCAGAGTAGCGGTTGCTTACGGCGCTGATACCGTTATGGACCTTTCTACAGGATCTGAATGGAAGACGATTCTCACCGGAATCATGAAAAGAAGCCCGGTTCCAATCGGCACAGTTCCGCTCTACCAGGTATTTGGTGAAGCCATCCGAGGGAACAGGGATATAAGTGATATTTCCGAGGAGAATATTTTTTCGGCAATAGAAGATCACTGCAGAGCGGGAGTAGATTACCTTACACTTCACTGCGGTGTCACTTCGCGAGCGTTGAAACTTCTTCAGGTACAGGGCAGGAAACTGGGCATTGTCTCCAGAGGAGGCTCTCTCCTCGCCGAATGGATGGAAAAGCAGGGTAAGGAAAACCCTCTTTTCGAGCATTTCGATCGCCTGATAGAAATCCTCCATGAATACGATGTCACCTTCTCTCTCGGAGACGGACTGAGACCCGGCTGTATCGCTGATGCTTCCGATCGGGCTCAGATCGAAGAATTGATTACACTTGGAGAATTACAGAAACGTTCACATAAAGCTGGAGTTCAGGTGATGATAGAAGGTCCTGGGCATGTTCCCATGGACAAAATCGCTGAAAACATCCGGATTCAGAAAAGCCTATGTGGAGGAGCTCCCTTCTATGTTCTCGGCCCTATCGTCACAGATATCGCCCCCGGATATGATCACATAACTTCTGCGATCGGTGGCGCAATGGCCGCATGGTACGGAGCTGATTTCCTGTGCTACGTAACTCCTGCCGAGCATCTTCGCCTGCCTGATGTTGAAGATGTAAAAATCGGTGTGATATCATCGAGAATTGCTGCTCATGCCGCTGATATCGCTCGCGGAACCAGAGGCGCAATGAAGGCTGATAACCTGATGGCTGAAGCAAGGGAAAGATTTGACTGGGAAGCTCAGTACAGCCTTTCACTTGATCCTGTCACCGCAAGGCATGAAAGGGACGAAGCCCTTCCATCAGACGACGATGTCTGCTCCATGTGCGGTCACCTCTGCGCACTTAAAACAAGCAAGAGAATTTTCGAGAAGGATCAGGAAAAACAAAGCTAGCAGGAAAATTGTACTATACGCTGCCTGCAGTTTGTAGCAGGCCTTGTACCGGAGCAGCATTCATGAGTATTGTCTATACTGTTGATGGAGGAGAAATATGGGTGATCCTATCATGAGCGCGGCGGTTCTTGCAGTAACAGGCGCTACAACCGCTGCAGCTGCAGCAATGGCAAATGCTGTGAAAGCTTCCGGAGCAATAATCCGTCTTGACCCCGGGGAATTCGCGAAGGTTCTCTCCCGTGCAACCGAACCTGTCATCGTTATCTCGCCTTCGGGATTCAAGAAGAGAAAGACGCAATACCTTCTCTCCTGGAAGGGTTTCGTCTTCCACTGCATCTCAACTGAACAGATGAGTTTACCGAAGAGTGCAGAGATCATAGCTGCAAAAAAGATCTGGATCCCCAGTTAAAATCTGACGAACGAGGTTGTAATTATGAAACATTTGATGATTCCGGCTTCATGGAAAAGTGCAGCTGCCATGAAGAAGACCATCAAGAACAGAGAAAAACAGGGCTGGCAGGTTGCTGCGCTTGCGGATGTTTCAGGAGCGAATATGCTTATCATGGTAGATGATGGATGTAAGTATAAGCATGAAGTCATCCAGGTATTCTGGAGTCTGAAAAGCAAAGTATCCGATATCATCACGGAGAAGCAGAATGAAGGCTGGATAGTCGCCACTCTTGGAGCCTGTCTTGGAAGTTCACTGTTGATAATGAAGAGAAAAATCGAAACTGAACCAGATAAGTCATAAGCCGCATATTTCAGATAGTTATGCGTGGTTTGAATTATTTGTTCTAAGTCTCATTGGAATGTACAGAACAGCCATCAGAACTCCAGCTGAGATTACCGCTGTCCCTATTCCCGCCCTGTCCGCAAGATAACCCGCGCAAGGCGCAAGAACAGTCATTACAAGCATTTTCAGAAGCGATTCCGCGGATAAACCTGAAGCCATAACTCTGTCAGGCACTTTCTCACTAATATATGTAACACATATTGGTCTTCTGAGATTCTGAATAGAGTACAACACGAAATACGAAGCAATTGTGACAGTAAAAACAGACAATTCATAAAATACCCCCGCGATAATTACCAGGCTGAATCCAGCTATCCAGGTTGAATTAACAGCTTTTCTCACACCTTTGACTTGCCTGCAGTATTTACCGGCACTCCTTGAAGCTGTGCTTGCTGCAAGAAAGAGAAGAAAGTAAACAAAGCCTGTCACGACAGCAACCCTTCTGTCGACCTGCATTGCAGTCATCAGGGGCAGACTGATTGCAAGAGATTTCAGAACAGGCTGGAGGTATTCTTTGAGAACCTTGAAAAAACCGTCGAAGACAGCGGAATTCAATATCCCCATCCGTGCAAATGGGCTTCGAAATACCGATGTAAACTCTCTGAATGTTTCTCTGATTCCCGCTCGCTCATGCCTGTTGTTTACATCAGTCCCATTCAATTCAGCAGGGTATGATGCCAGGTTTATCATGTTCAGAACATAGGGGAACACAGCAGCAATAAATACATATCTGAAACTTCCGGAAATGAAAACCAGAGCAGCAGCGATAAGCGCATTTAAAGCTGAACCAAGATTGGATGCCGCTCTTGTGGCGCCGTAATAATCGGGTCTCCATTCCGTCTGTCCTGTCAGACGAAGGTATTCCAGTATCATCGCCTTGTGAGTCCCGGTTCTGAACGCTTCTCCGCATGCAAACAAAACCATAGCTCCCGCAGCTGCGATGTATTCCTGAAAACAGAAGAATACGATAAAACTCGCTATATAAGCTGCCATGGAGAAGAGCATTGAAACTTTTCTCCCTCTGGTATCTGCTATAAGCCCGGTGGGAACTTCAAGAAATACGGTGGATATTTCCCTGATAGCGAATAGAATACCTATTTCAAGAAATGAGAATCCTATTTCCAGGAAATAAAGAATTATGAAAGGTTCAAAGAATCTTAGATTTTTTAGAAATCCATACGAAGAAAATCGGTAGAACTGTCTGTCTCTAGTAAAACTCACATTTTTCCTGAACTACCAGTTGAAATCTGATCCCGAGAAAAGATCCGGTTCTCTGATAACTGATTCTTCATCAGATTTTTCAGGAATCAGATCTTCGGGTCTTCCAGCCAGTAGAAATCCCGTTCCAGGAGAAATCCATTCCTCGGAAGAGTGTTCATTTATAAATGCACTCAATTCAGATTGTCGCACAATCTCCATTTGAATTTCAATTCCTGTCAGAAGCTGAATTCGATCGATTTCCTGTTGAAACAGGTCATTGATTTCATCGCAGACTATCAGCAGCCTTACAGAACGGATACTCCCTTTCAGAATTGTCGGTGAGAGAATTGCAGTAATGATTGTTCTATCAGCAGATTTCACTGCTGATGAAATCATATTTCTGATATCAGTCATTTTTTCAAGGAGATTTCGCATTTGAACGTAAATTGCAGAATCATCTGCTACCCTGAAGAAGGTTTTAACGCCGTTTTTCTCTCTTCTGATGATTCCTGACTCAGTAAGGTTGGCCAGCTCGCGCTGAACCCCACCACGCCCTGTCTGCAGGATTGCCACGAGTTCCAGAAGATAGAACGATCTGTCAGGATTAAGAAAGAACAGGCAGAGGAGTTCCCTTCTGATCTTACCGAACAGCGCTTCACCGGAAACTGCAGTTTGCGTACTCATAATGGGTATCTTCAATAATTACACTACTTTGTCAAGTGTAACCATCAGAATATCAGATTACGCCCAGTTTCCGGCCAACCTCTTTGAACGCTGAGACACAGCTGTCAATCTGTTCGGAAGTATGTGAAGCCGAAAGCTGTACTCTTATGCGGGCCTTCCCCCTGGGCACGACCGGGTAGAAAAATCCTATGGCGTATATGCCTGCCTCAAGGAGTTCATCAGCGAACTTCTGAGCCAGCGCGGCATCATCAGGCAGATGACCGAACATCACAGGCACAATGGGATGATCTCCATCTACTATTATGAAACCGGCTTCTGTCATCATTTTCCTGAAGCGCCTCTGGTTATTGCGCAGGCGGTCTCTTTCCACACTCGATTCTTCTATCAGATCCAGAACTGCAAGTGTGGTTCCCGCAACTACGGGAGCCACCGTATTTGAAAACAGGTATGGTCTGGACCGCTGTCTGAGCATTTCCACCACTTCAGCCGGCCCGGATGTGAAACCTCCGGAAGCACCTCCCAGTGCTTTTCCGAAAGTGGATGTTACAATATCCACTCTTTCGCTCACTCCGTGATATTCCAGTGTTCCTCTTCCGTTCTCACCTACGAAACCTGTAGCGTGTGAATCATCCACTATCAGAAGCGCATCATACTTCTCAGCCAGGTCACATATCCCCGGAAGAGGAGCAATCTCACCATCCATCGAAAATACCCCATCGGTAACGATCGCTTTAACTCTTGCTCCGCGGGCGTGGATGAGTACCGCTTCAAGATCCTCAAGATCGACATGACTGTATCGATATCTTTTTGCCTTGCACAATCTTATACCATCAATGACCGAGGCATGATTCAACTGATCGGAAATAATCGCATCCTCATCGGTCAGCAGAGGTTCAAATAACCCTCCATTTGCATCGAAACAGCTTGAGTAGAGTATCGTATCTTCTTTGGATAGAAAGGCAGCTATCTTTTCTTCAAGTTCACGGTGAATATCCTGAGTACCACAGATGAATCGTACAGAAGAAAGGCCGAAACCTCTCAACTCCAGTATTTCGCGCGCTCTGTCAACCAGTCTCTGATCACCTGAAAGACCAAGGTAATTATTTGAACAGAAATTGAGCACTTCCCCGGAATGGGATACATTAACAACAGTGCCCTGTCTTGTCGTAATGACCCGTTCTCTCTTGAACATTCCGCTTTTTTCGGCCTTTTCAAGATTTGTCCTGAGGATGCCGCATAGCTTGTCTGTGTACATTTCGAACCTCTTAATCAGTAAATTTTGAACAGTTGAATTCTGCCGTATACGCAAATATACAAACTGAAAAAGAAACCGGAATAATCCTGCTGCTCATGCTCGGCTGAATACGTCGATGTAGTATGATACCGGTGAAATTTACAGATCAATTACGTGCTGTAATCGAATGTATATCCCTCGGGCGGGAAAACAACACTGCACTTTGAACAGAGTGCTTTGAAATCCACAATCTCACGGCGGGTCATGATGCTGTTTCTGATTGAATAGGACTTTATTCTACCAAGCTGATCCGCAAGATTTCTTGATCCCGCTTTCAGAACCTCCTTCATCTCGCTGTCCAGACCAAGTTTTCCGTATGCGGTGGCAAGTGAACTACTCTTCAGAGCAATTTCTATTTCCGAGTCGTCCTGTGAAGATTCGATAATCTGCCTGAAACATTCCACAGATTTATTGAATGATTCAGCATCTGAATCCGGAGAGCACATATAGATCAGTCCTTTTACAAATAGGATACTGTTCTCGGTGGTGGAACTGAATGGGCCCTCATCGTCAAGTGATTTCAGTATTTCCTTCGCACCTTCATACTTATCCGTCTCCAGATAGATACGGGCTATCATCAATTTGCATTCCGCTCTTATTTCCTCACAGTGAAGTCTGGTGAAAACTTGTATCGCTTCTTCGAAATACAATCTTGATTTCTCTAATCTTCCTTCGAGCCAGTAAAGATTACCCAGGCCATAGCTTCCATATCCGAAGCCCAGCTCGTTTTCAATGTCATCATTTATCTGCAGATACTTATCGTAATATTCTTTTGCAAGATCAAGCATATTGATACTCTGGTAGTATTCAGCGATATTGTAATTGGCAATGGCAAGACCAAGTTTGTCATCCAGAATCAGATTTATCCTGATAACCTCTTCCATAGTATTGAGGCTTTTCCCATACTCCCCCTGACGTAAATAGATCCCATGCATGTTGTTCAGAACGGTAGCCTTACCATGCAGGTCTTCTGTCTTCCTGTAGATATCAAGTGCCTTGCTGTAGAGTTCAAGAGCTTCATCAGCAGAACCGATCTCCGAGATTAAGTCAGCTCTCCTGGTGAAGTACAGTGCCATAATATCATCCTGTATGTTCCTTCTCGAATCCTCCAGAAGTACAGCTACCCTGTCCAGATTGGATAAAGCTTCAGGATACTGCCCCTTAAGCCTGCAGATGAATGATGTTTCTATCAGTGCTTCAATATAAATTCTGAGGGCTACTTTATCCTTCAATCCGCTTTCCTGACATAATTCCGTTGCAAGCCCGAAACTATCGAGAGTTTCCGGGTACCTGCTGCTGTTGAGATAGTTCTTTCCAAGCCTTAAATGCACTGCGGCAAGTTCCACCGGCTTCGAGGAAAGTTCAAGAGCCTGTTTGAGATGGTCATCAGCCATGTCAATATTTCCTGTAATCGCATAAAGTTCTCCAAGATTGATATGCACTTTGAACATCAGTTCAGCATCGTTTTCTCTTTCATCTATTCTGTCAAGGAAAACGGAGTACCAGGCGATGGCATCTCTGTTAGCGCCCCTTGAGAAAGCCTGTTCAGCCGCAAGGAAAGCAAATCTGCCGGCATTAGAATCATCCTGACTTCTCGCATAATGATAGGCAACCGTCGTCAGCAGATCCTCTTTACCGGCATTGTAAAACTCCTCGAAATATCCGGCAATCCTCTGGTTGTAAGTAAGTCTCAGAGATTCAGGAAGCTCGGAGGAGAGAAAATCCCTTACAGCTCCATGCGTGAACCTGAAACTGACCTCACTCTTCCCTTCTCGAACTTCTTCTATCAGTCCGGCTTTTATGCATTTATCAAGACTCCGGGCAAGTACCACCTGATCATTTCCGGTCAAACCTTCGAGCAGCGCCAGATTGAAGTGATCAGGGGAAAGGGATGCTATCTTCAGAAGTTCCCTTGCTTCGTCACTGATATTGGATAACTTCGATGTGATTATCTGCCCCAGGCTCTCAGGTATCGCTATATCATCCGGAATATTGTAAATTTTCTCTCCTGACCTGTCGGCAGTGATATAACCGGAATCAATGCACGCAATAAGCAACTCGCGTAAAAACAGAGGATTCCCTCCACTTTGTGCTATCAGGAAATTCTGTGCTTCCCTTGGAATATTAGGATCCTTCAGAGAGAAAAGAAGCAGATTGCGAGTTTCCTCAACCGTCAGCTTTGGAATATCCAGTATTAAAAGAGGAATTGATGACCTGATTGCAGCCAGTTTCTTGAAGCGGGTTTCAGATTCTTTATCTTTACGCATAAGGCAAAGATAAAATACATGCGCATCGGGAGTATTTCTTGCAGCAAAGGAAAGAATCCCGACATCCTGCTCCGAAGCCCACTGAAGATTATCCAGTATGAACATAAGCGGCCGCATCGTTGAAATGGCTGAAATGAGTACAGCAATATCCCGAAATATCCGAAAACGCAGTCTCTCTTCACGGAAATATATCGTATCATCGATGATTGATGCTTCGAACTCCGGGAAAAGCTCCAGTGTGGCAGGATGGACAGGCTCAATATGCCTGCGGACTATATCCATCTCATGATCGGACAGAACGGAAATGGCATCTTTCAGAGGCTCAACAAGAAGCGAATACGGCTGACGCCGGATGTGCTCCATGGCGGAATATCTCACAACCAGCACCTTCATGAAATTGCAGTAGTTCAGCAGCTCATCGACAAGTCTGCTCTTTCCCACTCCCGTCTCGCCGGTAACCACGGCAAAGCGGCTGGCTTCCGAAACTGATTCCTCGACCAGCTGACGGAGCTTCTGGAGTTCAGGTCGGCGGCCAACCATATGAGCTGAACTGATCTCGGGAGCTTCTGTGTCCATCAGGTCTTCCGTGAAGAAGAAAACTCTTCCTCTTCCAGCTTCCTTCGCCCGGTAAAGAGCTTTGTCAGCACGGGAGACAGGTTCCAGAATGGAACCGTCAGATTCCCTGCTCTGACTAACGCCAATTGAAAGACTTATATGAAGTCCTGATGGAAAACTCATCCTTCCCGCTTCGTATATCAGCCTCTGAGCAAGATCCAGAGCTCCTTCTCCAATAGTATCCGGAAGGATGACTATGAATTCATCACCGCCGAACCTGATCGCGGTATCGGTTTTTTTAAGATTGACCTGGATTGTATGCGCTAACTGACGCAGGACTCTGTCACCTGATAGATGACCGTAAATATCGTTGATCAGTTTGAAGTGATCAACATCAAGCATTAAAAGGGACCAGGCTCCGTCTTTCCGCATATACACATCATTGATACCGTCCAGATAGGATCTGTCATACAGACCTGTCAAGGGATCAATCCCTATCCTGTCCCTGTTGTCGGAGGTTGATTTTTTCATATTAATAAGTAACTAACAGAGAAGCCTCTCCGTGTCCAGTATTGTGTTATCAGATTCATT
>JAUXIK010000146.1 GCA_030620995.1 Candidatus Aegiribacteria sp. | reverse complement strand
TACTTTCCAAGATACGCCTGGGAAAAACTCCTGGTTCTCTCAGATAAATCACGCATGACAATGAGATTCGCTGACAGCTCAGGCCAGCCCAGATCTCCTGAATCCCTGCTAAAACGACTGAGAAGCTTAAAAAGGCAAGACATAGGTGTAGGTGGTGTATCTGGCGCTCGACGTATTTACCCGAACATCGACCTGATAGGAACACCTCAACTTGATCTGACACTGCATTGTCCAGGTGAACTGGCTGATATCAGCTTTATCAGACAGTTGGATCCAGCATTAAAAAGGCAGGAATCCAGGAATACATCTGCCTCATTGGTCATTCACTTCCTCCGCCGAAATAAGTCCTACTTCAAGATAGAAAAAGATGGGTCTGTCTGGGCGGACCCGGTGGAGTGCCTTCTTGACCTCCAGGAAGTGCGGCTGGAAAGCCAGGCCCTGGAATTCAGAAACGCGATAGCACCAAAAGAAGAAACAGGTATGAAGGATGCAATGAGATCTATCAATCCCCGAGCTGCTTCGTCTGATAATCTGGATAGGCCTTGCTGACGCGTGCAATTGAACCTTTAGAGAGGTGATCAGAATAGACACGTTCGACCTTTCAGACGAAGCAAGAATCGTCTTCGAAAAGGCTGGGAAAGTATTAAACCGAATCAGGCTGCATATTGGCTGCATGGCAGCAGGATTTCAGAAGGAGGATGCGTATCTCCGGGCTGTTATTCTTTACCTGAATTGTATTCGTGCAGTTCCGGCAGGTCTGGAAGAGATTTACGAAGAGGAAGTTGAGCTGGAAACAGAGCTTCTTGAGGAGCTTATTCAGTATCTCAAGGAGAATGTTCTGAACATACCATCCGAAGAGCGTACATTCGCGGATAGAAGTGACTACGGGCTTGAACGAATTCCTGAATCTGCCCTGAGTTCATCCGGTGATCAGAAGGAGGAGATTGCGGGACTGACCAATGTGTTCTCCGATTATTTCTTTCTTGAACATCTGGACAAACAATTTCTTAAACTCGCGTCAATCGTTATTAAGCGATATGATGACATCAAACCGACTCCCGATCCCGGACTCGCGGCTGCAACAATTCTCAGGATGATTACAGAGATGGATGAATACACTGATTCTGTTATAGATTTCGTGCCAACTTCAGATGCTATCAGTATCGCATTTGAAATAGATATTGAAGAAATCGACGATCTTGTCCGGACTTTCAAAGATACTCTCTTAACAAAAGAGGATATCAAAGAGCTGGTGGACATGTTCCCTGATATAACACTACCTCCAAACAAAGATGGAGGGCATGTCATTGCAATCGATTTTGTAACAGGTAAAGAAGCAGAGGAACTTGAGAGGCTGATGGCTGAAAACCATATAAGAAGAGCCAAACCACGAAAGAGAAGAAAAAAGAAACCACCAGAGAACCAGCTGTCTCTTTTCGATTAGCAGATAACTCGATCAAACTACTGCAGAGGAAATGAAAATAACAGGCAACTCAGACCATAGCACTGATAATCATTCCGAAGCTTCAATCAATGATCAGATCAGCATTGAAAAAAAGAGAATCGAATCCCTGGAAAGAAAACTTGAGAAAAGCAGGGAAAGATTGGATTCTCTATGCAGGGATCTTTCTTCAATCTCTTCTGAAAGGGCTCCTGACGAATTTCCACGCTCCAAGGTGGTTCTTTCAGTACCTGAAAAGATATCGCTTTTCAGAAGCCTTTTTCGAGGAAGGAAGGATGTCTATCCAAAACGCTGGGTGAGTTCACGAACAGACCGCTCAGGGTATTCCCCGGTCTGCGGGAATGAGTGGGATCCCGCTGTATGCGGAAAAACTCTCCATAGAACACAGGGAAGTACCGTTCCCCCCTGCAGATCATGCTCCCATCGCGAATTACTTCCGGTTACCGACCAGGTCATTCATGATCACCTTTCGGGAAAAATCACAATCGGTGTCTATCCGCTTCTGTCTGATGAAACCTGCTGTTTCCTTGCTGCCGACTTTGATAAGAAAGACTGGAGAGCTGACATCTCCGCATTCAGTGAAACATGCTGCTCACTTGATGTTCCGGTCTACATAGAAATATCCCGCTCCGGTAACGGTGCCCATGCATGGATTTTCTTCACTGAGTCTGTGCCTGCGGCAATTGCCAGGCGGATGGGATGTTTTCTTCTGACAGAAACCATGAACAGCAGACCTGAACTCGGTTTTGATTCATATGACAGACTCTTCCCTAACCAGAATACAATTCCGAAAGGCGGTTTCGGCAATCTGATAGCACTGCCGCTGCAGCATGAACCGAGAAAATCCGGTAATTCCGTATTCGTTGATGAACAGCTCCTGCCATATAAGGATCAATGGGATCTCCTGATGAATATAGAACGGATGACTCCAACCATGCTGGAAACCATCAATGAGAAAGCAGCTCAAAGAGACAGAGTTCTCGCGGTTGGAACGTTCGGAACCGAAGAAGATGCTCCGACTCCCTGGCTCAGTCCGCCTTCCGGAAACAGGAGAATGCCGGAAATATCAGGCCCTCTCCCTGAACAGGTGACCATTTTCGACGCTCAGATGCTTTTCATCGGCAGGAAAGATCTTCCTCCCTCACTGATAAACAGGATCAGGCGCCTTGCTGCCTTTCAGAATCCTGAGTTCTACAGGAAACAGAACCTTCGCCTTTCAACTGCTCTAACTCCACGCATAATCTCATGCGCGAAGGAATTTCCTGATTACATTGCCATCCCCCGCGG
>JAUXIK010000099.1 GCA_030620995.1 Candidatus Aegiribacteria sp. | reverse complement strand
GCCTGGAACCGTATCTCTTGACAGCGGTACCTGGGCGGATATCCAGGCTGCATTCTAAAACACCGAAACATCATTTCACAAGAAACTGCGGGGAAGTTAAAAAAAGCTTCACCGCAGTTCCTGTAAATGACTATCTCAGAAAAGCTCACCAAGTTTCTCAACCATACTTACAGCGCCCTCGAAAACCTCCGCAGGGCCGCTAGCGAGCATATATGCCGGGGTCGTGACTATTTTTCTTTCCCTGTCCACAACGGAGTCATTGACCGGGCAATTCACATGAACGGCGCCCATGGAATTTATGGCATCAGCCGTTTCCGGATGGGAGCCGATAGTCAATCGTACCCCCGGGATTATTCTCGCGAGTATTACAGGAGCGATACACATTGCCGCAATGGGTTTGCCGTTCTCCAGCGCTTCATCAATCAGCTTGCTGACTTCCGGATTGACGGAACATTCAGGGCCATCCTTTGCGAATGAGCAAAGCGTCAGCGCCGCGCCGAAACCGCCGGGGAAAACAACGGCATCGTATTCATCAGGCGAGAGTTCTGTCAGAGATTTGATATCCCCCCTGGCTATTCTTGCCGATTCCACAAGAGCATTTCTGGTTTCACTCTCCGGCTTTTCGGAGCAGTGATCAACAACAGATGTCTGCTCTATATCCGGAGCGGTGAATATTATGTCGTAACCAGCCCTGTCCAGAGCGATAAGAGCGGAAACAGCTTCATGAATCTCCGTGCCGTCCTTTACACCGCAACCGCTGAGCACAAATGCCACTTTTCTTTTCATGAGAAATCCTTTCTTAATGTACATACGTCAAACAGATACTACATCAGACAAAGTCAGTCCACCGGTGTCCCTTCCTCGCGCAAGGTCAGTAGAGTATCTTCGCATAAGAATTATTCAGGAGGGTTGAACATGTCCAGATTACTTTTTTCCTTTCTTGTTCTTTTAATGACGCTTTCATCATGCTACTATGGAGCCATGCAGGGAGCGCACACACTTGGAGAGAATCACCTGACAGTAACAGGTGGTGTAACGCTTCCGGCGTATTTCTCAGCTGAATCGAAAAGTGAGGCTGAAGACAGCAGGATTGATTACCTTCAGGTATATCCATCTGTGAGCATTGCCACAGGCGCGACTGACAGGATTGATCTTGGAGCATCATCGTTCGGATACGGCGTTGGCCCCTTCGTCAAATACAACCTGATGCCGCCTTCGAATCCAACTGCGATATCGGCGTTGTTGAACATGAATTACATCATCCCCATGCAGGTCATGCTGCCGAGACTTTCCCTCTGTGCGGGACACAGTTTTGACCGTGATCTGGAGATATTCATAGGATGTGACGCGGGATACGGACCGGATCTTGCCAATATTCCGAAGACGGATGACGGAGGGCATGACTGGGATCTGGTGGAGAATTCTTTCTTTTCCTGCATACGAACAGGCTGCAGCTATGAACTGAAAGGTTCAGGCGGTCAGAACGCAAACAGGGCATACATACCTGAATCCATCCTGTTCCAGTTCTCCTTCCCGCTTGACCTTGCAAGAGGCATGATACTGGTTGGACTGGCGGTAACCTACTGAAATATTAAAGGGGACATGCACGCTCTGGTGCGTGTCCCCAAAAAGCATGACGCTCTGGTGCGTGTCCCCGTTATGATATGCAGTCTAAGAACCGTAGGTCAGAAAGTTGACTTTATCGATCCCCAGGTTTCGCGTTCGAGGGCTGTGTAGAGCGTACCGGGAGTCGGTTCCCCTTCCAGCCAGGTCACGCTCAGGTTTTCGCTGGTCTCATTATTGCCTGTTACGCCGTTTCCGCCCGTAAGGATTTCGGTCCCCTCGTCCATATCCACTCTCTGAAAAGTCATTCCATAATTATGTCCGGTGTAGTAAATGGCATCCTGGCTTGCTTCTGGTGTGTCATTGAGATAAGTTGAAGTATTGATGATGATATTGCTCTTATCCACGAATTCGCCAACATCGTCTCCCCAGACAGCGTAGTCGATATCGTAACAGAGATCGTCACTGTCGGAAGTATCATCGTACCAGAACATGGTAACGGTCTCGCCCGAGTTGGTCAGACCGGGGCCTGATCCGGCAAAGCCGTTAGCAGGGATAATCATGGGAGTCGCGCCGCTGCCGGTGCCCATGATGTCGTAATCGGCCTGAACACCGTATGTAGTTTCAAAAGCTGACCCGCTCATGGCGATAACGATAATTTCTCCGGGTACGATATCAACGCCGTATGGGAATTTCACAAGGAAATCCGAAGAGTTTTGAGGAGTGATCGCTCCGAGGGCAATTTGCGGATAGAACTGATCAATACAGGTACTGTCGCCGTACAGGTCAGTGAGATGGACGAAGGTTAATGAAATAGATACTTCCGTAGGGTTGTATATCTCGATAAACTCTCCAGCAGTTGGAGTATCACATATTTCAGTCAGAAGAAGGTGATCGGCGTTCGAAAAAGCCAGGGAAGAGACAAGAAGACAGAGAACAAAAACAAATTTCATGCTGCATATCCTTTCAGTGATTACAAAACACAACAACATCAATATATATATGAAGAAGCGGATATGAGCAAATGATTAAGAAGGATTAATACAGTATTTATGAAAAGAGAAGTTATATCTATGATTGACATGCATGTGCACACGGATGATTCCCCTGATGCCGATATTCCGGCGAGTGAATTGGTCGCACAGGGGCTGAAAAGGAATCTTGCGGGAATCGGTTTTGTCGCTCATGTGGATCTCGATCCGGAAGACTACTGCTATGGAGGATTCAAAGAAACAGTTTACAATCAATCTATAGAGCTTGCCGGAAAGAAAGCCGGCAACAGAATACTTATTCTGAAAGGAATTGAGGTTGGGGAGCCCCATATTTACGAGAAACAGGTGAAGAACCTTATTGATTATTCCAATTATGACTTCATTACGGGGGCTATCCATTCACTGTCGGGAATTGGTATGGTGCTGGGAGAATCAGCCTATGAAGGTGCAGATCCTCTTAACGTGGTTGAGATGTACTACCTTGAGACACTGAAAATGGTGGAAGTATCGGATATCGATATACTGGCCCACATGGGTCTTTTCAGAAGGGGGCTGGCGCTGGCCGGTCTGAAGCATGATTTCAACGAACTGGAACTGTGGCCCGATACAATACGACGTATTCTTGAAACCATTATAGACAGGAATATCGCTCTTGAATTGAACACGTCCGGTCTGCGCCGGAAGGAAAAGATCACATACCCCACGCCACAGATTCTTGATCTCTATTGCAGAATTGGCGGAGAGCTTGTTACCGTCGGGTCAGATACTCACCGCGAGCCGCATGTATTCTTCGGTCTTGAAGAGGGAAAAAGACTTCTTGAAGAAACCGGGTTCACGAAAACGGTGTTTTTCAGGGACAGGATGCCCGGGAGAAGAGATCTATTACAGTAAGCGGTTCAACGGTTATCTTGTAAGCCCGTATTTCTCGAGTTCTTCAGTTGCTCTGTCAACAAGATCGGCAGATGTGCATGTCGCAACCCATCTGCAGAGATCCTTTACACCTTCCTCAAAACTTATTTCAGCTTCGAAGCCGAGAACTTCACGTGTTCGAGAGATATCGGCGAAACAGTGTCTGATATCACCGGCCCTGAATTCATTTCTGATAATGAAATTATCTGAAGGCTTTCCGAGTTCAGAAGCTATAGCCTGGCCTATTCTTAGAATTGTGCTGGGTTTTCCCGTTCCTATATTAAGGATTTTACCGGATGATTCTGGATTTTCTATAGCCAGCCAGCATGCCCTGGCAAGATCGTGTACATGAATGAAATCCCTGCTCTGGTTGCCATCCTCAAAAATGACGGGAGGGTTATCGTTAAGAAGTCTTGATGCGAATATCGCTCCGACTCCGGTGTATGGATTGGATAAAGCCTGCCGCGTACCATATACATTGAAAAACCTCATGGCGACTGCGGGAATTCCGTATGCATTCCCGATCGACAGGAACATTTCTTCATGATCCCTTTTGTTAATCGCGTATATGGATGTGGGGTACAGCGGTTTTGTCTCCGGTACAGAGAGAGGTTCTCCGGAGCAGTTGCATTCAGGGCAGCGGACTTCCCATTCATGCTGCTCGAGCTGCTTTGAAGGGCGAAGTTCCGGCGCGAACTGACCGCAACGCGGGCATTCGTACAAACCTTCTCCGTAAATGGACATAGAGCTGGCAACCAGCATTTTTTTCAGACTGTCACGCTTTTTGACCGCTTCCTCAAGAACAACAGCGGCTCCGAGGGAATTCACTGAAGTGTAATGTTCAATTTCATACATTGATTGTCCCACACCTACTGCAGCGGCAAAGTGGACCAGTATATCACAGCCATCAAGGGCTTTCTCAACATCAATGTGGCTGCGAACATCACCGACCAGAAGTTCAACTTCAGGTGCGAGATAATCGGGCCTGCCGGGATCTTTCCCATGAACCTGCGGGTCGAGGTTATCAAGAGCACGGACATCGTAACCTTTTTCGAGAAGAAGGTCAGCCAGGTGTGAGCCGATAAAACCCGCCCCTCCAGTGATCAAAACTTTCATACTCAATTCGTCCAATCCTTATTCAGATGTTATTTCAAAACATGTTTCAATGATTATAACCGATTTTCACAAGTCGGCACGATCATCATTCACCGCCTTCTGCTTATGGATGAATGCTGATTTAAATCCTGTCAGTTCTTGACCTCATTGATACCCTGGACTATTATGCGCTTTCCGGAGATAAGCAGCACAAGCACAAGGAAGTTAATAATCGATAACAACTTATCCTTGTGTGGCAGGAAGGAATCAGTTTGAAAATAGCGCTTGTTGTTCCCCCGTGGGGTCCTGATGACATTCGAGCGAAGGATACCCGCGGAATCTCCGGATGCTGGCCTACACCAGGACTTCAATATGTAGCTGCAGTACTGAGGGATGCCGGACATGAAATACTGTTCCTTGAGGGGTTTTTCTATACCAATGAAGAAATGAAAAGGAAAACTCTTGAGTTCAACGCAGATGCTCTGGGTGTTTACGTTATAAGCCTTCTCTGGGATAAGGCTAAACAGTTCATCGAGGACGTAAAAGCAGCCAATCCAACAATTTATACATTCATTGGCGGGCATGGCGCAACCGCGATGCCCGAGACATTGATGAATAACACCGAATCTCTGGATGCAATTGTCATAGGCGAGGGAGAAATAACATCTCGCGAACTGATGGCCGCGATCGAAGAGGGTTCCAGTACCTGCAATATCAAAGGTCTTCTCGTAAAAGAGAATAGCAGGCTGTTCAGAACACCTCCGCGTCCGATATTGGATAATCTTGATGAATTGCCTTTCCCGGCAGTTGATCTTTGCGAAATGGAGCGTTACTACCCCAGTTTTGAGCAGGTTTCAACCGTTCCCGCGATGCAGATGCTTGCAAGCAGAGGCTGCAATGGAAGCTGCCTTTACTGCTACAAGATGTACGGAGACAGAATCCGCCTTCGTGATCCTGTACGTGTAGTTGATGAGATTGAGTACTACATCAACAATTACGGAACCCGGGAAATCAAATTCTGGGACGAGCATTTTACCTTTGATCACCCTCATGTTTACGGGATCTGTGAGGAAATAGTAAGAAGAGGGATGAAAATACGA
>JAUXIK010000125.1 GCA_030620995.1 Candidatus Aegiribacteria sp. | reverse complement strand
AATTTCTCCTTCAAAAAATCAGGATTCTCTACCCATCGGAAGAACTTCTCGCTGTCGCCCTTATCATTCAACACGAAAGTCCTTACTTCATCAAAGGAAGAGGATAGAGCGAGTTCAGGATCAAACACTCCGAGCAGATTGAAGCATGATTTAACACTTGCTCTAATGCATCTAGGTGTACCAAGCGGAATAGTATCCATTACCTTTCCTTCAAGTTTTCCAGAAGTTTTCCAGCCCCGGAACGTGTCAATGAGAATGAGACACTTCTCTTCTGCATTTAGTGAAGCACCTCCTTTGTTGAGTTCTGCATAATTACAGCCATTTCAATGTAATGATTTCCATCGATCTTACACAATTCAGATAACATTCCAGTATCACCAGGCGTGATAAGTTTAACTTCTGAGGCTTTCTCATGTTCTGCTTTTGCCGGTGGTGGGTTGATCCAGGCTTCACAAGGCAGCAGAGGTGGTTCCGGAGCCTTTCTGACAAAGCGTTCAGGATGTAAGGCATAGGCCGAGAGAAGAGTATCCTGCCTTGCTGCACGAATCTCTTTGGCCCAGCCATAGTGAACAGCTTCCGGTGTCATCAGACCGATACCCGAATGACGGTGCTCGGTGTTGTAGTAATTGAAGAAGGGTTGGCAGAACGACCTGGAATCCTGGATCGATCCGAAGCGATCCGGGAACTCCGGCTGATACTTGAGTGTCTTGAACTGAGCCTCGGAGTAAGGATTGTCATTCGAGACATAAGGTCGGGAATGGGTCTTGGTTATTCCCAGATCAGATAACAGCAAAGCCACTGACTTGCTTCGCATTGACGAACCTCGATCCGCATGGATGGTAAGCTGGTCAGGTTCTATGCCCTGCTTCCTGCAGGACTCACTGATAAGACGCCTGGCCAGTTCCGCGCTTTCCCGGTGGGCAACCATCCAGCCAACTACATAGCGGCTGAAGATGTCCAAGATTACATACAGATAGTAATAGGTCCATTTGACCGGACCGCGCAATTTGGTAATGTCCCACGACCAGACTTCATTGGGCGCTACAGCAAGTAATTCCGGCTTCTTGTAGTTCGGGTGGCGGAGTTGATTCCTGCGCTCCCTGACCTCTCCATGAGCTTCCAGAATGCGATACATGGTTCGTATCGAGCAGTAGTAGATACCCTCATCAAGCAATATGGCATACACCTGAGCAGGTGATTTATCAGCAAAACGATCGGAGTGGAGAACGTCGAGAACCCGCTGTCGTTCCGCTTCGCTCAGCCTGCGATGAGATCTGGGACGTACAGGATCAACTGTATCCCTGGGATTGCTATGCCTGTAGAACGTAGATCGTGACACTGCAAGAGCCTCACATGCGGGGGCTATGCCTACACTATCAGCGAGTTCTACGGTTGCTTCCATCAATCGTTCTCTTCGCTGTCGGGGTTCTCCAGAGATATCCCCAACAGCTCCGAGGCTTTTTTTTGGAAGTCGAGAATTATCTCAGTCTTTTTCAGCCTGCGCATGAGCCGAGTATTCTCCCGTTCGAGTTCTTTGATTCGGGGATCAATCTGTTTTGCCTTTCTGCCACGTTTACGGGATGCCAGACCCTCACGTGCTATTGCATCCCGCTGGCGACGCCAGGCAGCCAGGTTGGAAGAGTACAATCCTTCTCGCCTGAGAAGGGCTCCTATATCACCGTCACCCCTGCAGGCATCGGCTTCCCGGAGAATGCGAATCTTGTACTCAGCAGTGAACCGACGACGTCTTGCTCTTTCAGGAACCTCGGGATCTGGAATCTTTGAACGTTTTGAGCAGGCGGAACCTTCGGTCGCCCTACGGGCTCCCTCCGTTTCCGCCTGCTCTCTCTTGAACTGTAGTACTTTCATCTATAAAACCTCCCCGCCCTTCTACACTAATTACCGGTAGGGGAATTGTCTCACCTATATTGTCACGGAGGGGCCGGGCAGTTCCTCTATTCCGTACACCGTCGAGGAAACCATGATCACCAACTTGTCCCTTGTCACAATTCACTCCCTTCAAACAAAAGGTAACTGGATTTTGTGACATCTGCAACACTGTCATGTAAAATACTCAATGCCATCTATCCAACCGAGATTCTCTTCCAGTTGTCTGTAGCTTTCTCCTTTCATTTTGATGTAATGAGAATGATGTGTAATACGATCCAGAACAGCAGATGTCATAAGAGGAGAATCGAAGAGTTCATCACATTCCAAAGGAGTTCTGTTGCTTGTGACTATGATGGATTTCCTCTCATATCTTTCCCTAATGATCTCATAAAGAGCAGAGCTCTTTTCTAGCAGTTGTGAAGCATGGTATACTACTCGACAATATCACCGATGACGTACTTGATGCCTGTACCAGCGGTTTCAACACTGTTGAGAGAGAGGGCATTTCTCTAACTCATCCGGCAAGATTCATCCTTGTAGGCACTATGAACCCGGAGGAGGGCAATTTGCGTCCCCAGATACTGGACAGATTTCCCGGGCAAGAGTCAACCAGTGGTTGTCGCTCCTGAAGCTACTGTCCTTGACCTGATACGTAAACATCCGTATACATAACTCAAGAATGATGGTGAGCCGATCATGAATGTATGCTTCACCTTATGTGAATAACAAGGATCATGATTGGTTAGGCACCTGACCAGAGGCTGGGCTGTCAGGCGTTTCACTTTTCACCGGGAGGTGACAGGTGGGCGCATTTTGCGTTTATCCGGACGAATACAGACCCAGGCAGCCGAGAAAAACCTCTCTATTCAGATTACTGGATGGCTATTACAAAGAGTTCAGAAATGTGTATGACGATCGCTTCTCAAAACGCTACGGATTCTGGCGTCCGGTTACCGATGAGGTTGTTATTAAGTACCTGCAATGCGGTGATCCTCGCTACGGCTTTGCCAGGATTCGCTGCAAGGAGTGCGGAGCAGAATATCTGAGAGCCTTCTCCTGCAAGTGTCGTGGTTTCTGCCCATCCTGTTCGAAGAGGAAATCATTAGACCTTGCAATCTTCCTTGAGGAAGAACTATTCAGGTCAGTTAATCATCGTCACTGGGTATGGAGTGTTCCGAAGATGCTCAGGCTGCATTTTCTGCATCACAGGAAGCTTCTGCCAATACTCTGCAGATGCGCGTGGGATTCTCTTACAATGTTCCTTCATGAAACACTTGAGCGTCAAGATGTTTTTCCCGGCGGCATCCTGGTGCCTCAGACCTTCGGTGGAATGGCCAACTGGAATCCTCATGTTCACGCTCTGATTACTGACACCTGCTGGGACAGGGAAGGTAATTGCTATCCCGTGCCTGAAATAGACACCGCAGATGTACATGGGATAGAGAAGCTCTTTGCAGGTCTTGTTTTCAAGATGCTTCTCAAAGAGAACATGATCTCAGAGGAACTGGTGGAGAACATGCGGAACTGGAAGCACAGCGGCTTCAGCGTTCACTGCGGCAAGCCCATAAAAGCTGATGATACAAACGGTCGAAAGACCCTCAGCGAATACATCTCAAGGGCACCATTCTCACTTGAAAGGATGAGCTTCAACGAGAACTCAAAGACAGTGGTATACAAAGGTGAGCATTTTCACCCCACTCTTGCCAGGAACTTCGATGTTGCAGGTCCCCTTGAGTGGATAGCCCGCATAACATCCCACATCCCAAAGAAGGGAGCGAAGCAGGTCATCTACTACGGGGCGTACAGCCAGGCATGGAGGGGAAGAGAGCGCCGTCAGGGTATCTTACCGAAAGCACCAGGCGAAGAAGAAAAATCCGCCTCTTCAATGGAAGACCGTTCCTCATACTCCAGACGCAGAAGACAGCTGTGGGCTGTGCTTCTGAAGAAGATCTGGGATATTGATGCCCTGAAGTGCCCACAGTGCGGAGGACAGATGAAGGTAGTCTCCTTCATAGAACAACCGCTTGTCATCAGGCGCATACT
>JAUXIK010000181.1 GCA_030620995.1 Candidatus Aegiribacteria sp. | reverse complement strand
TTTTGCTACTCCTGCAAAATTCGGATAGAAAGCATCTCCATGTTCTCTGGCTACTATCTGCTGAATAACCACAGCCATCTTCTCTTCTTCAAGGCGGTTAGGCGTAGTTTCTATGTAGGCCACCGATTCACTGTAGTATGTGGATGCGTATACCAGTTTTATCGCGCTGAGAAGCTGCGACATTCGAACATCGATATCCGGGCTGTTGTTGGGAAGCATGTAAGTACTGTAAATACCCGCAAAGGGGTAAGAGGGACTGTCTTCGAGAAGGCTGGAGGATCTTACTGCCAGAGGATATCTGACTTCCTCAAGGAAAGCATGCAGCATTTCCCTGACATCATCTGGAATGAGTGCTTCCAGGAAGGCTCTTGCAATCGTTCTGTCCCGTTTCAGACTGGACTGGCTGTTATCAGAATTTTCGCTGTGGAAAATCAGTTCAATCAGTCCGGGATTTTCCATGAAGCGGTCGAAAACCTCCGTAGCAACTACTGCAGTTGGAGGAACATAAATTTTCACTTCGGGAAATTCATCGTTGATACTGTAGATGTTCAGAAGAGCATTTATAAAAGCCAGTCCCCGCCCCTTGCCACCGAGAGAACCCGAACCGATTTTTACGAATTCCGTGTCATAATCAAATGTCTCACTGGAGAATTCCTCAATCTGGCCTGCCCTGTACCTTTCCATCCACTGCTTGAGTGATGAAAGCAGGTAGGAACGGAGTTCCCCGGCGGTTTCGAAATCCTCCGCTTTCTGAGGCCGGAGGGCGTGAGCAAGATCGAATTCGGTTCTGGCCATCAGCCATGTGGAGAAATCATTCCTCTCAGCGTGGTAGAACAGGCTCTCGTCCGATATTCTGCTGAGAGCACGCTTCATTTCCCTAAGATCACCAGCCCTGGCCACCTCTTTCCCGTCGGGGTTCCTGAAAACAAAATCACCGAATCCAAGGTAACCCCTCATGAACTCCCTCAGGTCAGCAAGGAGAGTCGGTGAGTTTTTGTTAATGAAGGCGGATCCCAGTCTGTTGGCCAATTTCCTGTTGATTTCTTCGGAGGACTGAAAGAGTATCGGGCATTCAGGGTCATTCGAAAGAATCTCTTCCGCAAGCTGGAAACCGGCACGGGGATATTCAACACCTTCTTTCTCAAACCTTACATCAAGTATCATTCCCAGTACATGGTCCTGGAAAAGCCTGTAGAGCTCTATAGCTTCTTCGTAATTACTTGCATGCAGAATCTTGGGTCTTGCTCGCATCCGCATGAGTTTTTGCATCTGGTTCACGCCGTCCGTCATTAATGTCTGGGTCTGCTGCATGATCTCTGTATACAGCATGGGCAGATAGGAGGAAGAGAACCTTATGGAATCTTCCACAAGAATTATGCATTTAACCCCTGCAATTCGGGAATCATGCTCGGCATTCATCCTGTCTTCAATTGATTTAATAATTGCAAGAAACAGTCTTGCGTCCCCCTGCCAGACAAAAACCTGATCGACATACTTCAGCCTGCCCTTATCCATCAGGATCTTAAGGTCGCGTCCGGTATAA
>JAUXIK010000135.1 GCA_030620995.1 Candidatus Aegiribacteria sp. | reverse complement strand
TTCAACGCGATAATAGTGGAGTAGCAAGGCATGGAAAGCAAAATGATCAAACTCACCATCGATGATCAATCAGTAGAATTCGAGAAGGGAACGACTCTTCTTGAAGCCTGCAAAAAACTCGATATAGCAATTCCGACTCTCTGCTATCACGAGGCGCTTTCTCCATATGGCTCCTGCCGTTTATGTCTTGTGGAAGTGCAGCAGAACGGAAGAGTATCCATTCAGACATCCTGCAACTACCCTGTGCAGGAGGGTCTTACGGTAAGGACAGGTACGGAAAGGGTTCTTAAATCCCGAAAGATCATGATGGAGCTGCTGCTTGCACGGTGCTCCGATTCAGAGAATATCAAAAATCTTGCCAAAGAAATGGGCATAACTCAACAGAGGATTGAACCGAAGAATGAGGATTGCATTCTCTGCGGCCTATGTGTGCGGATGTGCAGAGAGCGGATGGGAAAAGGTGTCCTTGGATTTTCAGGCAGGGGAAGCAAACGGCTCGTGTCTCCCGCCTTCGACGAAACATCGGACGAATGTCAGACATGCGGAGCCTGCTATAACGTCTGTCCGGTCGAGAATGGCATCAAGTTCAGCAAAATCACCGGGAACAGGCCGATACCGATCAAATCCGAATTCGATGCGGGTCTGGTCGACCGTTCCGCAGTGTATATAGCCTACGCCCAGGCTGTTCCGAATCATGCATGTATCGATCCCGCGCAATGCGTTCACCTCAACACCGGCGACTGTGGAATCTGCGAGGAGGTCTGCGAAGCCGATGCCATAGATTTCGATCAGGTGGAAGAGATACAGGACGTAAATGTCGGGGCTGTAATTCTCACTTCCGGCTCGGAAGTATTCGACCCGTCTCCGCTGCACGAATTCGGTTATGGAAGATATGACAATGTACTGACAAGCATACAGTTCGAAAGAATCCTCGCTGCATCCGGCCCCTTCGAGGGGCATCTTCAGCGGCCATCGGATGGCAAGGTTCCCACAAAAATAGCATGGCTTCAATGTGTCGGTTCCAGAACGGAAGATTCCCATATGCCCTACTGTTCTTCCGTATGCTGCATGTACGCAATTAAAGAGGCGATGATAGCAAAGGAGCATGTCGATACTGTTGAGCCGACGATATTCTTCATGGATATGCGCGCTTACGGTAAGGATTTCGATAAATATTACGAGAGGGCTAAAGAGATCGGTATAAGATTCGTCAGGTCACGGGTAAGTAAAATAAGGGAGATAGGCGATACCGGAGATCTGGAGGTCCGGTTCGTAACTGAAGACGGCAAGGTTACCCTGGAGAGATTCGATCTTGTAGTTCTCTCGGTCGGTCTTGCGCCTGGAAAGAACAACGAAGATATCGCAGACAGACTTGGATTGCGCCTGAACAAATACCAGTTCATCGATAATTCGGATGAGTCACCCATCAATACCACGAAACCTGGTATTTTCGTCTCAGGACCTGCGGTCTCTCCCAAGGATATCCCTGAAACCGTGATTCAGGCTTCAGGATCAGTTGCCGGTGCCGCAGAGATACTATCAGATGTACGGGGATCGGAAATAGTAGAGAAGCAGTATCCCGAGGAAAAGGATGTATCAGGTAAAAAGCCCAGGATCGGTGTGTTAGTATGCCATTGCGGTACCAACATTGGAAGTATCGTTGATGTTCCAGCCGTCACCGCCTACGCGAAGACACTGCCGGATGTTGTATATGCCGGGGAGAATCTTTTCACCTGTTCACAGGATACACAGGAGACGATGAAGGAACTGATAGAGGAACACAAACTCAACAGAGTGGTAGTTTCATCATGTTCACCAAGTACGCATGAACCGCTTTTCCAGGAAACCATCAGAGAAGCTGGTTTGAATCCCTACCTGTTCAACATGGCCAATATCAGGAACCAGTGCAGCTGGGTACACCGCGCTGAACCTGCGAAAGCAACGGAAAAAGCGAAGATCCTGACAAGAATAGCGGTCGGGAAAGCCCGGCTGCTGAAGGCTCTTCACGCTGTCGCACTGGATGTAACTCAAAAGGGGCTGGTGGTGGGCGGAGGCCTTGCCGGTATGACATCGGCATTATCCATAGCGGACCAGGGTTTTGAAGTTGCCCTCGTTGAAAGGGAAGAGGTCCTTGGCGGCAATCTCAGAAGTCTTACAAGAAGACCGGACGGACGGAAGGTTGCCGAGTATCTTGACGAACTTATCGGAAGGATAGAAGAACACCCGAAAGTGACCGTATACCTTAATTCCACAGTATCTTCTATTGATGGTTATATAGGTAACTATCTTACCTCTATTGAGAAAAATGATACAGGGGAGATCGAGGAGTACGAGCACGGGATAATCATAATCACGACAGGTGGTGTTGAAACAGAACCTGATTCATATCTCTACGGTGACGAAAATGTGCTTACTCAGCTTGAACTTGAGAGCGATCTAGAGGAAAACGAGAAGAAGTACAGCAAGCTGAAAAGCGTCGTTATGATCCAGTGTGTCGGATCAAGGGATGATGATCATCCGTACTGTTCCAGAGTATGCTGCACGCAGGCCGTTAAGAACGCCATACGCCTCAAGGAACTCAACCGGAAGATGAACGTCTATATCCTCTACCGGGATATCAGAACCTACGGTTTCAACGAAAAGTACTACCAGCAGGCCAGAAATCTGGGCGTGATATTCATAAGATACGAAGATGACAAAAAACCGGATGTAAAATACATCAAAGACGGTGAAAACAAGAAGATCGCTGTCACTGTCCGTGACCATGTTCTTGATACTGAGATTGAGATTTCTCCTGACAAAGTCATTCTCGCAGCGGCCATAAAACCTCAGGAAGACGCGGAAAGGCTCTCACAGATGCTCAAAATACCGCTCAATGAAGACAGGTTCTTCATGGAAGCTCACGTAAAACTCAGACCGGTGGATTTCTCTGCCGAGGGAATATTCCTGGCAGGGTTAGCTCATTCACCCAAGAACATGGATGAGACAGTCTCGCAGGCCAAGGCTGCCGCGGAACGTGCCTGCATCATCATAAGCTCTGACAAGTACCTGTCAGTAGCCAATATAGCCAGTCTGGATGAGGACGTTTGCGCAGGATGCGGAATGTGTGTATCCGTGTGTCCCTACAGCGCCCCGAGTCTTATATGGAAGAACGGCCGACAGGTCTGTTCAATCAATACAGCTCTCTGCAAGGGATGCGGTAGCTGTTCCACAGTCTGCCCCTCAGGAGCGATGGAGCAATTGGGCTACAGCGAAGAACAAACCCTCGAAATGGTGGATTTCTCCCTGGTAAATCTTTAGCAATTCACGGTATCTCTCACTGCTTCGCGCTGGAGATACCGGTTAATACTCCATGGGAGTTCTGGCGTTGTATAGTACTGAACATCACA
>JAUXIK010000152.1 GCA_030620995.1 Candidatus Aegiribacteria sp. | reverse complement strand
GGCCCGGCAAGCGCGGAATCAAGTGGTCCGGAAATAAGACCTGCATAAACAAGCCTTCCGTTTACAAGAATGTACTGGTGCGTTTTTCTGTTCCATCGGTTATCCGGAAACCAGATCAGTTCAACATCGGTTTTTCCGGAACTGCCCTTTGATTCAACGTATCGGTTCTCGCCCGGAATACCGTATCTGGAGCGTAATCTTTCCGGAACAGATTGCCCTGCTTCAAGATAAAACAGTTCCCTTCCATTATGAATAAATCTGAAGGAGACATCCGTTCTTGCCAGGGAGCAACCCGTGACGTATTTCTCTGCCCAGGATAGTTCAGTAGACTGTCTTTTGAGGAATCGGCTTCTTGCCGGTTGATTATAAAAGAGTCCTGAAGCGGTAATAGTTGTTCCCATGGTTCTTGCAGCCGGAGATACATCGCGAAGCTCACCGCCGTCCATTCTCAGTTTCCAGCCTTCAGAACCATCAGATGTAAGTATTGAAAAGTGAGTTACAGCCGCAATGCTTGGAAGAGCTTCACCCCTGAATCCCAGTGTCATCAAACTGGAAAGATCACTCTGCTGCGTAATTTTACTGGTAGCATGTCGTTGAACGGACAACAGAAGATCATGCCTGCTCATCCCGGAGCCATTATCGCGAACTGTGACCGATTTTCTTCCACCCTGTTCAAGCTCAACTGTTATCTCAGTCGCTCCTGCATCCAGCGCATTCTCAAGAAGCTCCTTTACCACAGAAGCGGGACGCTCAACAACTTCACCGGCTGAGATAAGGTTGATAACACTATCGGAAAGTACGCGTATACCTGCCAAAAGGATCCTTTCGGAAAATATGGTGCCGGGAGAGGGACTTGAACCCTCACGCCCCTAAGGAGCAACGGATTTTAAGTCCGTTGTGTCTGCCAATTCCACCACCCCGGCAACATAGTCTGTTTGTTAACGCAGAATATACGCAAGCATATAGGGTAATACAAGCAACGAATGAGACCCTTCGCGAATGTCGTCTACTCCGAGATAATCAGGCACTTTCCGATTATGTTCGAACTTCCGGCTTGAATACGGTAGAAATACATTCCGGAATCAATACCTTCCGGATTCCAGTTCACGGAGTAAGTTCCCGGTATCTGCTCTCCCTGTGTCAGTACTGAAATCAGTCTTCCTCTTATATCGAATATTCTGATGGAGACTTCACATGCACCGGACAGTGAATAGACAAATGCGGTCTGTGAACTGAACGGGTTCGGATAATTCCGGATCGAACTGATAAGTCCGTAACCGCAATCACCTGTCTCGATCCCTGTTCCTGGATAATCGAATTCGTAGAGATCAACTCCGGTATCTCCAGCCGAATTTGATCCGGAAACACGTACGGAATAGGTTCCATCACCTGAAGCTGCGAAAGTCCCCTCCCAGTCGGTTCCGCTGCCGGTCATCTCTACAAAGGCTACGGAATCATCAGGAAACTCCACTCTCAGCATGGGTATGGAATTCCTTTTGATATAACACATCGATTTAGCTTCATTGCAGCCGTACTCACCACGTTCAAAGATCACGTGAACATTCATGTATCCGTCAACTGTGCATTTTGCATACCTGATTTTCTGATTCGACAGGAAAGCGGCTTCCTGAATCAGTGTAAGGTCATCATCACTCATTGACTGTCCTGAACCATCGAGATTGCCGTTAATCTTCGTGTAATAGGCTGATGTGGTCTGCTGAGAGCTTTTTGCCCAGACTATATGGATGTTGTCTTCCTCATCGATATCCATTCGCGGTGACCAGACCTGATTGCTGGAATTTGTAAGAAAACTCTCGTCGATGCAGATACTTCCATCCGGATAAAGCTTCATGTAGGTAAGAAGATTCGAGGCTCCGGTCCATTGCTGCCAGATGATGTGCGCGTTTCCGTTGCTGTCGCAGCATATCTGCGGTTTGTTCATCTGATTAGAACCATTGTAGCACAGAGAGATAGGAGTCGCCCAGGATGTTCCGCCATCGTCGCTGTATGAACAGGTTATATCATGCATGTCACAGGACCAGACAATATAAATTCTGCCATCCGGTGTGACAGCAGTGCGTATTTCGTTAGTCCATGCTCCCGCACCGGTAATGATGGTTTCTCCATTAACGAGTATTGTACCGTCCGCGTCGATTTTCGTAAATTGTATACTGGAACCGCCTGAAAAGATGTAAGAAATGTTGTTTTCGTCAACAATACCTTCTTTATCAATTGTGGGCTGCTCAAGATAGATATTCGTGAAAGGATAATTGACGATAAGAGGGTTGCCGCCCGGACCGTTCCAGTTAAGGTTCTCTTCGCTGACATCCCCGTTGTTTTCAAGAATGTACATGTCAAAATTGCTGTTAGGATCGCAATACTGATAGAGTTTGACCCCGGCGTATATCATGTTGTCAATATCGCTGCTGATCCTTGTGTTAAGCCACCAGTAGTCCCAGTTTGAATTACTCCAGATTCCCTTTTCAGCAGCCCAGCCTTCAAAGAGATCTGCGGTAGAAATAACATTAATGGTTATATCCCCGCCCGATTCTGTATGGGTTATTGTGAAAGTCGGCGGATC
>JAUXIK010000129.1 GCA_030620995.1 Candidatus Aegiribacteria sp. | reverse complement strand
GTCAAGAAGATAGAAGAAACTGCTGAAGACAGGAACATCGTTTGTACCGACGTTTGGATAGTATCGAATCCTTCCTCCATCGAACTGACCGCAGATCAGATCCTTATTCCCGTCTCCGTCCCAGTCCACCGCCAGTGGAGCCGCGTAACTGCCTACATCTATCCTGCAGCCGTTGCAGTACAGAACACCGGCAGCACTGAAACTGCCGACCCCGGCAGAGGCTGATAGAGCTGCAGCAAAAAGAAACAGAAAGGTCTTCAGCATTATGGAATCAGAACCACACTTTCCGATAGAATGATGCTTCCAGTATCGATCTGAACGAAGTATATGCCGGACGGTTCATCGGAGATGTCAAAGCCATAATCGTGCTCACCGGCGGTGAACTGAACAGTTCCGGATTCTGATACAATCCTGCCGTCAGCGGAGTAAATCCGAAACTTCACATCGCTGTCTGCCTCAAGAAGAATATTCACGCTGAAGTATCCGTTTGTGGGGCTTCCGAATATGTTCAGTTCAGAGTTGGAATAAAGCTCAGAGCCTGCTTCATCTTCGATACCTGTAGAAATATTATAATAAAGGTAGACCCAGCCATTGTAATCACTCACAAGGAGATCGGGGAGTCCGTCTTCATCCCAGTCATTCACCCAGAGTCTTGACCCGTAATAGAGATCAATGTCAGACCCGTTGCTTTCGAGGTACTCATAACCGCTGAATGCAGGTGAGGCATTGGTACCGATATTCTCGTAGTAAACCAGTTTTGCGTTGTTTTCGCCACAGATAAGATCCTTTTTACCATCCAGATTAAGGTCTACTACCTGCGGAGTGCAGCGGGACCATGTGATATTTGTGCCGCTGCTCTGGATCCAGGTGTATGTGGTGAATACATGATTTTCCGGTGTTCCGCTGTTCAGATATAAACGGATACTTCCCGGAGATGTACTCTCCCTACCCAGAATAAGATCAAGAAGCCCGTCCTCATTCCAGTCAACAATTACCGGAGCGGAATTGTTTCCTGCATCAATGGTCGTTCCATTTGCTTTTATATCCGGTTCCGTTGTCAGCACACCTGCAGCGGTACCACGGAAGTAATTGACGTATCCGTTCCTGTCACCCACCACAATATCGAGAATACCATCGTTATTGAAATCCACAACCTGTGGATTCGTCGCGCCGGTATTTCAACAATAGGGCAGTGTTATGTCTACTCCGTCCGACTGAATGTAGCTGAAGCCGGTGAAAACGGGAGAATCATTTGAATCGGAGTTGGCATAAAACCTTATTTTGCCATAGCTGAATTGGCCCAGTACAAGATCCTTCAGACCGTCTCCGTTCCAGTCGACAATGCATGGAGCTCCATAATATCCGACATCGATCCTGCCGCCGGTAGCATCAATCCAGCTGTAGGGTCCGAATATGGGGGCACTTGCCATGACGAAGCCGGACAGGAGAATGACCGCTGAAACAGCCTTTCTCATATGTATTTCCCTTCAAATAGAATGATATGTATTTCCAACAGAATTACTATAAAATTCTATAGTTGAATCTCACCCCCGTCAATGTATATTCCATCTTACAACTATGGAAGGAACTGAATGAAAGTTTTCTATGCGTCCACCAGGAATGGAGTTCGGCAGGCGGTCCATGATATTCTCGATGAGATGAATTGGAAATCGCTTCTTCCAGCGGGGAGTGATATCCTTGTTAAGCTGAACCTTACGTGGGATTATATAAGACCCGGAGTCGACACTTCACCCTGGGTAGTCGAAGCGTTTGCTGAAAAGGTTTCCGGGCATACAGGAAAAATATATCTTGGCGAATCGAGCCAGATACTGGTCGACGCAACAAGGGCATTCCGCGTGACCCGAATGAAGGATGTCGCTGAAAGACACAATCTCATCTGGCATAATTTTTCGGAGCATGAATGGATACCGAAAAAAGTGGGAGATCTCGAATTCAGCATTCCGGAGATCTGCTCGCGTATGCCTGTTGTTTCCATACCTGTAGTAAAAACTCATTACAGATCGGTTATCTCGGCGGCAATGAAACATCTTTACGGCTGTCTGGATGATAACAGGCACAATTATCATTACAGACTTGCAGATTACGTAGTAGCAGTGAATTCCGTCATTCCAGTCATTCTTACTCTTGCTGACGGGACAATTTCACTAGAAGGTAACGGCCCGAAACCGGGAATCCCCAAACAGACGGATTTCATCGCCGCCTCCACTGACAGGATAGCGCTGGACTATTCGGTAGCCAACTTGATGGGTATCGATCCTCTCTCAGTCGAGACAACTGTAAAAGGCAACGGCATTACCGGTTCATTCGAAAACCTTGAGGAAATCTGTATCCCGCCTCTCACCGAACCTCCCTCCTGTACTTTCCTGAAAGCTCAACCGAATTTCGTTGCGAAAATAGAAAAGAAGTTAAGAGGAAAGAAGGAACAGAGCGGACCGGGAACTGATAGTCCCTTCATGGGGATACTGAAAATAGGAGCCAAGAGATGGTACAACATTGCCTACTATCTTTTCGGTCAGAACAGAGAAGCTAAACGGATAATGAAAAACAATATGTACGGACCCCAATGGAAGGGGCTTCCAGAAGGAGATCATCAGTGAATCTGTCCGGCCAGATCAATATGGGAATAGACGCCGCTCTCGGGCTCCTCGGGCGAAGAAGACCGGTGAATGTGATGGTTTCCATCACCGACAACTGCTGCAGCAGATGCAACTACTGCCAGATACCCGAACAGGGGCGCCCGGACCTCTCCACAGCGCAGTGGAAAGATCTTTTCAGGCAGATGTATGAAGCCGGAACAAAAAGAATAGGTGTCTGGGGCGGGGAACCTCTCATGCGGAATGATATAACCGAGCTCTGCGCGTATGCCCGTGAACTGGGAATGTATGTCAGTCTTGATTCAAACGGATATTTACTTCCCGCAAAGCCTGAAATACTCCGTCATATCGACCATCTTGTCCTGGCATATGACGGACCGGAGAAAGCTCACGACGCCAATCGTGAAGAAGGCAGTCACGCAAAAGTAACTAAGGCAATGGAAACAGCCTCCGGAAAAGTAAGGCTCTGGACGATAACTGTTCTCACACGCCATAACATGAACCATCTTGATCATATAATGGAAACCGCGCTTAAATACGGTTTCCAGACCACTTTTCAGTCATTGCACCACAACGAGAAGCTTGGCGGCGACACGTCAGGCATGATGCCGTCCGATGAGGAATACAGGAATGTATACAGAAAACTCCTGGCCTTGAAAAATAATGGGGCGCCAGTAGCTAACTCAACAAGATATCTGAAGAGCCTTGCGAAATGGCCTGATTATTCGACCACCAGGTTGACTGAAAGATTTCATGGAGTCAAATGCAGAGCCGGGAAGATGTACTGCAATATCGACGCTGATGGAAAAGTATACCCCTGCTCCCTTCTTATCGGACTGTATCCTTCTTCATTGAATGCCCTTGATGCCGGATTCCGGAAGGCTTTTGAGAACACTCTTGAGCTTCCTTGTCAGGCATGCACAGCCAGCTGCTATACCGAGTACAACTACCTTTACAGCCTCCAGCCCGGAGTTGCCCTTGAATGGAACAGGGCGGTTCGGGAAACAGACAGGATGATGCACGGGATCCAGCAAAGAATAGAGCAC
>JAUXIK010000013.1 GCA_030620995.1 Candidatus Aegiribacteria sp. | reverse complement strand
GTTCATGTGAATTGCCCGGTCAATGACTCCGTTGTGGACAGGGAAAGAAAAGTTGTCACAACCCCGGCATATATGCTCGCGAACGGCCCCGCGGAGGTTTTTGAGGGTGCTGTAAGCATGGTTGAGAAACTTGGTGAGCTTTTCTGAGATAGTCATTTAAAGGAACTGCGAGGAAGCTTTTTTACTTCCCCGCAGTTTCCTGTGAAATGATGTTTCGGTGTTTTAGAATGCAGCCTTGATATCCGCCCAGGTACCGCTTTCAAGAGATACCGTTCCGGGGGTGTAAATGGTTGCTCCGTCAGGAGCGGTAATTGTCATATCATCTATCCAGACGATATCACCCGGGTTTGAATATATCCTTGCTTCAATAACAATACCGGTATGACCTTCCACAACCGTCCAGGTATAGGATGTTTCATCCCAGCCTAATCCTTCTCCGTAGTCACTGTTGCCGCTCGCGCTTCCGTTGTGACCGTATACATCGCCGGGATCGTCGTTCCAGTGGGCCCAGATGCGGCAGGATGGGGCGGTTCCCGGTGTGATGTCATACCGCCAGAAGCTTCCCGTCACTTCATCGCCATCGCTCAATCCAACGATCCAGGCAATGTATGCCTGGGGAGTGCTTTCAGAAACACGTTCAAGGTAAAGCGACTGGGAACCTCCGTGTACGGGATCGGTAGCAATCTGAGCTATTACGCCGGATTCAGGATACATGCCCAGAATGGTTTCAGTACCCTCCCAGCCATAGTCTACAGTGATGTCAGCGAGAGCTATTTGTGAGAACGCAAAAATCACTAAAAGTGTTATTACAGTTTTCATTTCTTTCCTTTCATGTTAATTTCAATGCGAATTCCAACACTTAATTGATAATTCTTTCGAGCAGGAATATCAAGACCTTTTTATTCCTGAAAAGATGAGTCTTCTCTATATGACCAGTCTTGTCTAAGCGCGATTTTTCTCCCGTTTTTCCTCTACCATTTCCTTAACCTTCATAAGCCTTGTCAGATTTCCGCGCTCCATTTCGTCCAGTTTCAATCTTACAGATCTTATGGCTTCTTCAAGTTCAGGGATCAGCTTGTATTCAAGAGCATTGACCCTCCGCCGTGTAGTATCGATTTCTCTGGCAAGCAGACTTATAGCCTTTTCCTGCTCAGCCAGTTTCACGATATGGGGCAGTATTCTTTTATAAACCTCCAGAGCTTCATCCAGTTCCGCGGGTGTGTCAAACATCCCGTAGTTTCGAACATTGCCATCTATGGATATCTCAAATACGGGAAGAATCAGGTTCATGATCTTCCTTTTTGAGGTCTGAACCTTCGCTGCCGCTCCGGGATATCGAAGAGCATCGAGAAGGCCCGGTTCCGTCATTGCGGCTCTTGCGAAAAGAAACTCGCCGTAAGCAATATTGAGTTCCTTTTCAAGTTCGCTCCTGGCTCCTTCGTATTCTTTTATCAATATCTTGAACTGGCGCATAAGTTCGTCAAGTTTGTCCTTCAGGAGTTTATGACCCCTCTTGGCCAGAGCAACCTTCTTCCGGAATTGAAGCAGCTCCATCCTTGTGGCACGAACTTTTATCGCCATCAGCTGACTTCTGCCTTTTTTTTGCCATTCACGGGCCAGTATCTGTCAAGGCGTCTGGGATCAATACGTTTCATTTCCTCCCTTGGAAGAAGCTTCAGAAGTTCCCAGCCAAGGTCCAGGGTTTCATCTATATTCCTGTTTTCATGATCTCCCTGGCTGATGTAGCGTTTCTCATATTCCTCAGCGAACTTCAGGTACTTCTGATCAAGCGGGCTCAATGCGGCCGCGCCAAGGATAACTGCCAGTTCTCTGGCATCTTTCCCTGCGGAGTAGGCTGCCATGAGCTGGTTGAAGAGGTCTGCGTGGTCCCCGCGTGTTTTTCCCTCGCCAATACCTTTATCCTTGAGTCTCGAAAGGGATTCCATAACATCCATAGGAGGGAAGATCCCCTTCTTGTGAAGCTCTCTGCTGAGGATCAGCTGACCCTCGGTGATATAACCGGTAAGGTCAGGAATGGGATGAGTCTTGTCATCTTCCGGCATAGTAAGAATGGGAATCTGTGTAATCGATCCTTTTCTGCCCTTGATTCTTCCCGCCCGTTCGTAAATAGAAGCAAGATCTGTGTAAAGGTATCCGGGATAACCCCGCCTTCCGGGAACTTCTTTCCTTGCGGCAGCTATTTCTCTGAGAGCATCACAGTAATTAGTCATATCTGTCATAATAACAAGGATATGCATGTCTTTCTCGTAAGCAAGGTATTCCGCTGCTGTAAGTGCCATTCTCGGTGTTGAGATACGCTCAATGGCAGGGTCATCCGCCAGATTCATGAAGACAACTGCCCTGTCCATGGCTCCAGTCGAACGGAAATCACGGACGAAGTAATCGGCTTCCTCAAATGTAATTCCCATCGCAGCGAAGACTACAGCAAAATTCTCTTCGCTTCCTCGCACACGGGCCTGGCGTGCGATCTGAGCCGCAACAGCGGCATGCGGAAGTCCGTTGCCGCTGAATATTGGAAGCTTCTGTCCTCGCACCAGCGTATTGATTCCGTCAATGGAACTGAATCCGGTTTGAATGAACTCGGCCGGATAGTCTCTTGCGTAAGGATTGATGGGGGCTCCGCTTATATTCACCATCTTTTCGGGAACTATTGGAGGAGATGTATCAAACGGCGCTCTTGGACGTCCCTGGCCATCAAATACTCTGCCAAGCATTTCCACTGAAACACCAAGCTCGACCTGCTTACCCAGGAAACGGACCTTGCTTCTGGAAATATCCGTACCGCTGCTCCCTTCGAAGAGCTGCACAAGAGCCATGCGGCTGTCTATTTCCAGGACTTTCCCGTGACGGATTTCTCCATTTGGCAGTTCTATTTCCACCAGCTCTTCGTACGATACGCCCTCAACGCCGTCAACAAGCATCAGAGGGCCGGATATCTCAACGGTTGTTGTGTATTCTCTGATCATATCCCTTTGCCCCCTCAGGCGGTCTGTTCCTTCTCGATCAGACTGTTGATCTGTGAAGTTACATGTTCTTTGATTGCAGAAATGTCGGAGATATCATCCTCAGGGATATACCTCATTCTTGTAATTTCCTCTTTCAGAGGCAGACTGAACAGTTCCCTGGGAGATGCGCCGGCAAGCAGCGCCTTTTCCATTTCGCTGTGTGTGTACATTATTACTTCCATCATGATCTTCTGTTTAGTGATGGAAGTATAAGTATCAATTTCATGGAATGCGTTCTGATGAAGGAAATCCTCCCTCAGCGATCTTGCCGTGTATAGAATCAGCTGGTCCTCGGGGGAAAGAGATTCGGCTCCTACCAGACGGGCTATTTCCTGAAGATTTGCCTCCCGCTGGAGCAGTGCCATAGCTTCCTTCATCATTAAGACCCATTCATCTCCAAGCTCTCTGTTGTAGTACTCTTTCAGATTTTCGGTGTAGAGAGAGTAGCTGTCAAGCCATCCAATAGCAGGGAAGTGTCTTGCATACGCAAGTTTTGCCTCAAGGCTCCAGAAGACCTTTACAACTCTGAGTGTTGCCTGTACAACCGGATCCGAAAGGTCTCCACCGGCAGGGCTGACAGCGCCGACAACTGTAAGGGCTCCGTTTCTGTCTCCTCCGATACATTTCACATTCCCGGCACGTTCGTAGAACTCAGCAATCCGCGTTCCAAGATATGCGGGGTATCCCTCTTCTCCGGGCATTTCTTCCAGTCTTCCGGACATCTCTCTCATCGCTTCAGCCCACCTGCTTGTGGAATCAGCCATAAGAGCAACTGAATAACCCATATCCCGGAAATACTCACCGATGGTTATGCCGGTATAAACGCTTGCCTCTCGCGCGGCAACAGGCATATTGCTTGTATTTGCCACAAGTACGGTTCTGAGAATCAGCGGCTTGCCGCTCTTGGGGTCTTCCAGTTCAGGGAATTCCTGAAGAACGTCTGTCATTTCGTTTCCCCGCTCGCCGCACCCGACGTAAACTACTATTTCCGCGTCAGCCCACTTGGCAAGCTGATGCTGTATAACGGTTTTTCCACTGCCGAACGGCCCTGGAACGCAAGCCGTTCCGCCTTTTCCAAGCGGGAAGAAAGCATCAATGACCCTCTGGCCGGTTATAAGGGGGTCCGTGGGAGCTCTTTTCTCAGCTACTGGACGGGGTTTGCGAACAGGCCAGTTATGGTACATGCAAAGTTCCCTTATTTCCCCTGAAGGCTCCTTAATCTTTGCTATGACAGTATCGATATTGTACAAACCTTCATCTATCATCCAGGTGATCTCCCCTTTTACCTCCGGGGGAACCATGACTTTATGTACAATTACTTCAGTTTCCGGAACTTCTCCCAATATCTCGCCACCGGAGACTTTCATCCCCTTTGCAGCAACAGGCTTGAAATTCCATTCCTTCTTGTGATCAAGGCCTCTTATGGTGATTCCTCTTGTGATCCAGTCTCCTGCTTCTTCGCGTATCTTGTCCAGTGAGCGCTGGATACCGTCGTATATCGCCGCAAGAAGACCCGGACCAAGTTCAACCGAAAGGGGTTCTCCTGTAGCTGTAACAGGATCTCCCGGTTTAAGTCCTCCGGTTTCTTCATACACCTGAATAGATGCCCTGTCACCCTTAAGTTCGATGATCTCGCCTATCAAAGCGTAGTCTGACACATAGACCAGGTCGTACATCCTGGCGTCTTTCATTCCGTCCGCGATAACCAGCGGACCTGCAATTTTGTCGATTGTTCCTTTTATCATCCATCGCCTCCGGCAGGTTTTACCCGGTCCCTGAGCTTACTTCTGTTCATCCGACATCAAATCCACTCCTACAGCCCTGATTATGAGTTCTCTGATAGTATCCTCACCGCGTTTCAGTGTTCCGGTTATACCCGGAAGAACCACGACAGCCGGAATGGTCATATGTACAACTTCTTCCATCTGCTCCTGCAGACAATCCATCATTTTCTCGGTAATCATGATAACCGATGTTTTCTGTTTCACTAATCTTTCGAATTGTTTCCTTGCATCATCAGCGTCATCCGGGACGATCGTTTCAACTCCAAGAGCCCTGAAACCAAGAACGCTGTCAGCGTCTCCAAGAAATGCTATCTCACCATGCGACATACCGTACTCCTATCCCCTGGGCAGGCGTTCCTGAAGCCTGCTCGAATCAACCCCGGCAGTTTTTGCAGCGACCAGAAGTTTGAGATGTTTGATTTCCATCTCCCTTCTTATAACGAATGAAGCCAGCGGGGATGGTCCGAAAACAGGGAAGGCGCCTTTTTCAAGAAGCTCCAGAAGCTGTCTGTCGCACTCTTTTTCAAAAGAGAAGAACGATCCGGAATCAAGGGCCTCTGCAAAAGCCCTGGCGGTTTCTTCAAAACCGGGAGTCTCTGCAATCAGCGGGGGAAGTGTCTTCCTCTGGTATGCCTCGGCGATTTCCTCTTTGGAATGATATCCGCCATGAAGCAGCAATTCCTGAACATCATGTTTTGAAGTTCCCGCAGATGAGCATCGACCGGCGGTAAGGAAGTTCTTCTGCTCCAGTCCGGTCATTACGAAAGTCCTGAATCCGGAGCTTATGCGGGGAAGTTCTTCATATTCAACCTCTGCCGCAAGATTATCCATTGAACGATCCAGAGCAGAACCACTGATCTCCTCTGTTTCAAGAAGCTCCTCCAGAGTCTTTCTGAACAAACCCGGCAGTTCTTCTCTTGCTTCAGCGGATTGTACCGCTTTTTCAAGTATATTCACAGATATAAGTCCCGATCGCTCAATTTCGATTTCCACAGGAGATTTCTGACCGGAAAGGAGGTTCTTCCAGATATATCTGGCATTTCTGACGTCTCTCCTGTGAAGAATCCCTCTGACCAGTCTATCGTCTTCCGAAAGTTCTATTAGTTCTTCCTCTGTAACCTTCATTGCGTTTATGAAGCAGCCCTCAAGGCTATGATGCTGCATGAAACCTCCGTACCAGGTGTCTCCCAGAAATCGAAGCACTTCTTCTTCATTCTGCGCTGACATGAGCATCTGCCACATTCGGTTGTCCAGCAGTGTGTTTTCCTTGCCGCTTATTCTTCCGTTGGCATATATGAAGCTATCCGGCATTTTTCAATCCGCCTCCAGAGGTATAATCTGAGAAAGCTCCATCACCAGCTTTTCATGAATCAGTTCCGCTATCATCGGAAAAGTTCCGTTCTGGCTTATCCTGCCGGCACGGAAGATGATGCCGCCTGTTTCATTATGCCTTTTATCCGAAAGGATATATTTCCTTGAATCCGTAGAGTGTTTCTCCAGGAATTTCTCTGTTATGCGCAATTCGTCCGCAGAAGAAATCAGCACTTCAACTTCTCCCTCAATATCACAGTTGTCAAGGAGCGATGCTATCATTTCAAGGTACTTTTCAGAGTTTTCTGAGGAAAGGTTCGTAACAGCCTTCCGGATAGCTTCATCTATAAGAGTTCTCCGAGCGTTCAGCAGCCGTCTGACAGATTCTCTTTGAACGTGGTATTCCTTTCGCTTCTGCATATCCTGAACCCTTGTCTTGATCCTGTCCAGATTTCTTTTTCGCTTTTCTTCAATCTCTCCGGCCTGTTTTTCTTTTTCTTTCTCCTTTTCTCTTTCCGCTTTCCCGCGGATGATCGCGGCTTCTTTATTCGCGTCCGCCTCTATTTTTGAAAGGATTGCTTCGAGAGACATTTTCTGATTACCCTCCTATGCCCTGCAGCATGAGGAACGATACAAGGAATCCAAGAATTGCGTAAAATTCAACAAAAACCGCGAGAATCAGCGATTTTGCTGAATCATCAGGCTGTTTGGCCGTCATCATGGCGCCACCAGCACAGACTTTTCCCTGATGGATTCCTGAAAACAGACCGGCAAGCGCTATCGGCAGCCCGGCCGTGAATACCTGCCATGCAACAGGCATGCTTGTTACCAGCGGCATTTTCCCGAGCAGCAGGAATGCAATAACAAATCCGTATATTCCCTGTGTTCCGGGCAGAGCTGAAAGAAGCAGCAGTTTCCCGAATTTACCTGGATCAACGCTCATAACTCCCGTGCTTGCCTGAGCCGCAATACCCACGCCCACAGCCGAACCGATTCCAGCGAGTGCGCAGGCAAGAGCTATTCCCATATATGCAACTAGTTGTTCCACTCAATATCTCCTTTCTCTCTTAAGAGTGCTGTTTACTATTTTTCTCTCTCAATATGAACAAACTTCGGTTCATATCTCAGCGGTTTGAACGGAACTCCCGTACCATCGTAGAATTTCCCGAAGAATTCTACAAATTGCAGTCTTGCGGTATGGATAAAGCCGCTTAGAGTTGCCATTGCTATATTGAATAAATGCCCCGCGACAACAACAACTATGGCCAGAATTATCCCGACTACCGGTATCCCGAGTTCATTGATCAGCATTCCTGCCATCTGGTTTATCACCTGAGCAATTATCGCGCTTGAAAGGGCAAGGGCAAACAATCTTGAATACGACAGCACATCTCCGAGAAGATTTACTATGCCGTATAAGGCATAGGCGCCTGTTCCGATCTTTCCGAATCCTTTTGACTCCCGTCCTCCCATTATGAATATTAGTACAGCGCCGGCGGCAAGCATCGTGATAAATACTTTATCAAGCGGTCCGTTAACGTTATAGAGAGATCCGTTCAAAAGGTAATTATTGAACAGCCATGGAAAAAGGCCTGCCGTGGCAAGCAACCATCCGGATTGATCGATGACAGCCGCGAATTTTTCTCCTGCTATCCAGCGTTTCCTGAGATTGATAATTATACCTGCCGTGAGCTGAACCAGTCCCAGAGCAAGTGTTAAATAGAGAAACTGCTTCGATACTCCGAAACCTTCCTGACCGGGCTCACCAACCTGATATCCGGGCAAAAGCTTATTAAGCAGCAGTGCCGGAGCCTGGAGAAAACCTGGAAGACTGTCAAAGGGAATTCCGAACCAGCCTCCGAGGAAGATTCCCACCAGAATACTCGCTAATCCTCCCTGGAACAAAAGTTGGAACAGTCTTGGGTTTCCGTGTCTTCTGTGTACCAGATACCAGCCTAATGCGGATCCGAGAGCAAGAGCAATTCCGTATCCCGCATCGCCGATGCAGATACCGAAGAAAAGTGCGTAAAAGGGAGCTATCAGAGGCGTAGGGTCGGGATCTTTTCTTGTGGGCTGACCATACATATCCGTAAGCAGTGTATAGGGTGAAGCCACAACGTTTTCCGTTATCGGAGAGGGGGGTGTTTCGTCTTTCTCAGGTTCGATTTCCTCAACAGCTACTTCTCCAAGCTGCGCAAGGCTTTTTCTTAACCTTTCAAGATCGGCGGTGCGTATCCATGCTCTGAACATGAACACATGAGTGCTGACATATGCTGTTCTTGTGGCATTCAGTCTTTCAAGAAACAGCCCGGCAGCATCAAGAAGAATCCGGAATCTGGTAATGAACGCAGACAGTTTCACCGCTTCTTCATGAAGTGATCTCATTTTACACTCAACAAGCTTCAGTTCGCGACAGACTTCTTCCAGGTTGTCTTTCACCATCCCCTGTCTCGACCCGAAGTCCTGTTGAGAGAATCCTGCTTCTCCGAGAGACTGCAGGACTTCTTGTGAAACAGATTCGTGAAATACCGCTATAACCCGCTCAAGTTTTTTCTTCTTCTGAATGACTTCCAGATAGAAAAGAGGGTTGTCATTTTCCCACTTGCGAGAATGCAACTGCTGAATTGTGTCTTTTTCGAGAATACCTGCCGTAAGCATATAAGATCCTTTTTTTCGAAGATCCTCAAATGGAACCGGCAGCCCTTTCCATTCAATAAGGAATTCTCTTTCCTGTTCAAGTTCCTTTTCCGCGCCTTCGAGCTTGGCTTTCCGGATTGCTACAAACCATGCTTTTCGCGCTTTCTCCAGAAGATTTTCGTCTTCAAGCAGCGCCATGAGCTCCTTTTCAGAAAGAGAGGGGGGTATTGAAGACTTTTGATTCTTCTCTCCGGCTGTTTCTTCTTCGAGGAATTGAATGGCCTTTTCAAGGCTCGATATCTTTTCGCAAAGATCTTCTGTATTCAATGAAGCGGGTTTGAGGAATTCCATTTCTCCGGGTTGCTCGATTTCAGACATGTCTATCAGATGGACTTTCCCGGAGGATTCTATCTTCTCAAGAACCTTCTCACGGGTTTGAGCATGACACAGAACCTCTATCTTGGATATCGCATCAAGACTCATCAGTCCTCTTTCCCGCCCCTGAGGATGTGTTCGCGAAGACTCCTGGTTGCCGCTTTCTCGAGATTTACTTTATTCTCTGCCAGCAACTCGAGCTTGCTGTCCGTTTTTACTTTTAGTTTTTCTTTCAGCTGAATCACAATCTTTTCCACAGCCGCTTCAGCTTCTGACGTAACTTCCCTTAGATAATCGTCTTCCTTCCGCTTCATTTCCTCAATCATCCCCGGAATGCTCTGTGTTATACGCCGGGCATCTTTTTTAGCGTTCTCCAGTACCTGCCTGGCCTGATCCTCACCCTCTCGAAGAGTATCGAGTTTCGCCATTTAAATACCAGCCTTTCGATTAATCAACTTGGGAACACCGGCCTTCCAGGTATTGAAACAACCGGGAACAGCGCTATACCTCCATGACAGTGTCTGTTGTGGATACTACTTATGAAACTACTTTAAGTGATTATGTATGTTAATGAATATCATATAGTTAGATAGTTTTCCACAGTTTAGCAATCTTTTCCACATTTTCCACACTAAGACTCTGACTCGTTGCCACGACTCATTTTGCAACTGCCCTCGAAGAAGACGCCATCTTCAATAACAAGAGAGCGGGTAAATATATCTCCCTCAAGCCTGGATCCGCTTTGAAGTTCAAGCTGTTGTTCGGCTCTGACCGTTCCCCGTATTGTTCCTCCGACAATCGCCTGGCCCACCGATACATCACCTGAAATTATCCCTTCCCGACCAATGGTCAGGGTGCCGGATACCGCGACTTCTCCTTCCACGGCACCATCTATTCTTAGTCCTCCATCCACTTTCAGAGAACCCTTGCAGATACTGCCGGGTCCAAGAATGGAATCCATGGTGGAGGAATGTTCCTTTTTGGGCATGATTCCTGTTTCCTCTTTTCTCTATTGCGTTATTACTCCGGAGAATCTACCTGCGGTGAAACAACACTTGCTATATTTTCAATTCGTTGCCTTACGTCGCTTAACTGCTCCAGATTCATTTCTATAATCTCAAGGCGCGCTTCTATATTTCTCCTTATTACAAGGGAATCCTGCAATCCGGCAATCTCATTCCTAAGTCTATCTGTTTCTCCAGCTTCTAACAACCCAAAAGCTATTATGGCTGCTGCTGCAGACACCATAAGCACGAATAGCGCCAGTATGACCCTTGTCAGATGAAGCTTCCACCCGCTTATATTAAACTGGTGATGTGTTTTACCTGAATTAGAAATGAAAGTCGCGGTAAAACCCTTCTCAGGCATATAAAACCCACCCGTTTCGCTGCCGCATGCGGTAAACTAAGTCTGTGAGTTCTTGTTTGTCAATAAAGTCCGGCATTGTCATAGTTCCTTTAGCAGTTCACTGATTTCCCGCCTGTTCATCTTCATGCCAACACATGCCATTAACAACAATCTCAGCTTGTGTCCCTGCATATCTCCCGCAAAGATTGCGCCTTTCTGCTCCAGGTCTATTCCTCCTCCTGAGTAATCGTAAACTCCCAGCACTCTTCCAATGAAACATCTGCTTGATATACAGACTACTGTACCTTTATCTACCGCATATTCAACGGCTGCCGCAACATCTACCGGAACATTGCCCCGTCCGAAAGCCTCTACTACCAGCCCCTTGTCTTCGCAGTCCGCACTGAATCTGATCTCTCTTGCTCCAAAACCTGATGCAATTCTCACAAGTCCAACGTTACTGTTCATTGAAAGCTCTCCGGGTGGCAGAAGAAGTCTCCATAAAGGCATTCGCTGAAGAAGAATCCTATCCTGATCAACAAAGCCCAGCGGGCCATATCCTGGTGAGGCAAAACTACTTACGTTGCTTGTATACGTCTTGGTGACTCTTCCCGCAGCGTGAATCTCATCGCCTAGAACTACTGTAACTCCCAACTTATGAACTTCAGGATTTGCAGCAACAAGCAGAGCTCCTCTAAGATTTCTCGGTCCATCAACTCCCATCTCGGCATGACTTCGCATTGCCGCTGTAAAAACAACTGGGATCTGTTTCTTCAGGTATATATCCGCAAGAAAAGCGCTTTCTTCCAACGTATCTGTTCCGTGAGTCACGACAATTCCATCATATTTTCCGCCAGATGCAAGCTCTTCAAGCCTTAGACAGAGTTCTCTCATAATACCCGGTGTCATATGAGGGCTTGGAATACTGCTGAATTGAATTTGTGTAACTCTGACATTGGCCGGAATAACATCTCCATCAAGTAGATTGTGATTAATGCCGTCTGCAATAACCAGCCCTCTGCTTCCGGCCGTCATCTCGATTGTGCCCCCGGTAGTGACAAGAGCTATTTCTCTGACAGTAGATTCAGTTTGGTCAGACATATCTAATGCTTTTGCTATTCTTTTGGGACTTTACTCCGAGATGATGAAGGAGACGTTCTTTGAGTCTATCCGGGCGATCCGCCAGAGATCTTATGTAAAGCCTGGCCTTGCCATCACCCCAGAGATTATCTATAAGCTGTATCAATTCGCTGTCCCGGCTTACCGCTTCAAGAAGAGGGTGATGTGCTTCTACAAGGGCAAGAAGGTCTTCCCTTGTTGTGTCCTGCGTCCATCTGATCAGTATGGCTACCGTGTTAGCGTTATCTCTGTATTTGCGTCTCATTCCAAGGCTTATTGCTCCGGCCTCGGGTGCTGTTACAGCCCCTGTTCTGGCTCCAATCTCGAGGAAGAACTGTGTTATTGTTTCCACTGCGTCTCTTGCTATTTCTACGGCTGAAGATAGTCTGACCGCTTCCGAATTGAATATCCAGATATGTTGCAGAACTGTTCTTGCAGATTGTATCTCCGAGCTTTTGCGTTTCATGATTACACTTTCAACCGATGCGAATATTCTTGCGTATTTCTTTGTGAAGAGAATTTGTTCCCGTGATGTTTTTTCTCTTGTAATTCTGTCAAAAAGCATGTTGGTTATCTTTTTCTCGGGTACATATTCACTTACAGATTCGGCTGTCTTTTTCGTTGCTTTTCTACGCCACATTAGCCTGTATATATTCTTCTCCAGATTTTTCTCCACCATCTGAACGGTCAGTCTTTTTCCTTTTTCTGTTGTCGAAAGGGATTTTTCCAATGCCGTGAAAATGATGGACGGTCTGAAAACCTCATCAGTGCCGAGATACCCTATAATCTCTACAAAATCGTCCATCATCTGTTCAATCTTTGAGAGACTTTCATTACTGGTATAGAGCAGAATGATATCAATAAGTACATTCTCCAGAGGGGAGAAGGCTTTACTCCTCCAGTACCTGCAGGAATTTTCTCCCGGAGGACACTTGGACTCGCGAGAAAGGAAAAATTGCTCTACTTTCTCAGGAAGCTGTTTTTTCTTTCCAACAGGTCCTCTTCCTTCCATTATTCTGAAAATTTCTATCAGCTCGGAATCCCCTGCAGCCTTTTGCAGCTCTGTAACTTCTTTCCTGTCCGGAGACACAGAGACTTTTAAAATAAGCTCCTTACACCCGTTTTCTATAAATCCTTCAACCAGTTTTCTTCCTTCTCTTATTATTATTTTCCTGTGAAGTATCTGCTGAGTTACTGCTTTCAGAGAACCAACCGTATCTCTCAGTATTTCCGATGAGCTTTCTCGGACAGCTCGCCAGGCATTCATCAGCTGTGATCCCTCGATATCACCCTGCGTTTCTGCAAGAACAAAACCGTTATCGAGTTTTTTTGCATATTCATCAATGAGTTTTTTCTCCAGTCTGTTCGACATCCAGGACAGGAAAGTGGCTCCTGCAAGCTCTCCGTGCATCGAGCCAACGGCAAGTTCCGTAATGTCTCGAAGATATGAAATCACCAATTCAGGCCTGCCTGAAAGTATTTCTACCGAGTAAGGAATTGTCTCACCGAAAAACACCGACGCGGTTTTCAGCTGCCACAGGGCAACATTGCTGTCTTCCGTTTGTTTTGCAGGAATCATTCTGGTCAGCAATTCTTTCATCAGGTTACCGCTTGTCAGATGTTCCGAAATTTCCGGATACTCAACCAGAGTTTTAACGAAAGCCGTTAATCCTCTTGAGAGAAATCTGCTGAATATCCTGTGTCCTGATTTCTCAAGCCAGACGGCCTGCTGAGAAAGAGTTTCACAAAGTGTACGGGCACAGTATATAAGATCGTTTGCGCTTTTTTCTTCTATGCCCGGTATCCGCAGGAGTCGGTTCATTGAGATCTTAAGCGCTTTGCTCCTGTCTTCTGCCCTGAACAGTCTGCCAAGGAGAGTTATTTCTTCATTTCTCAGCTGCTCCAGACTCTTTTCTCTGTTGTATGTGGAGACGGCAGATGTAATTAACTCGCTGAATATCAGTTCTTCTGCTCCAATCTCCTGAAAAAGAGGAGCTATAACTTTGTCCATAAAGCGGCTTCGCAGAGATCGATTTGAAATTTTTCCCAGTGCCTCGACAACTTTCGTGCAGGAATCAATGGTTCCATTGGCAAGAGGAGAAAGCCAGTGTGTTTGTTCTCCTTCAAGAAGTCTTCTGCTAAAATTTTCATCTAACAGATCAAGTATCAAAACGAATATCTCGCTCTTGAGAACATGCTCATGCTTCAATGCTTCATTTGTTGATCGAAGCAGCAGGATCAATGCAGGAAGAAGTTTGTCGAAATTGATTTCTGTTTCAGCTACCAACTTTTCAAGTGATTCCAGCGATATGGATGGATCATCCTGGCTCAGTACTGCATCCATAAGTCGGCCAATAGAATTTGTAACTCGTTTGATCTCCGGTGATTTTTCTTTACCCTCAAGGATTGAAAGGGCGATCGGTATAAATCGAAGAAAATACTCTGTCTTCAGTTTATCATAAAAAGGTGTTCCCCGGCGTTCAGTCGACGTCCTGGCAATTTCAATAATAAGACCGGTGTTTTCATTTTTCGCGCAAAGTGTATATACGTCCTCAAAGATATTTCTCTCTGCTTTCCCTCTACTGCTGAACAGCATTATATCGGCAATGGCTTGTCCGTATTCAAAAGGAGAACTGTCTCTAACCTGAATTGCCATTATGTCCATGCACAGGTCTATTTCAGATCGTCTTACAAGCGCTCTTATCGCATCCTCTGAAAGCATCTCTATTACTTCTGAGAGTACGGGTTCTTCCAGTAATCCGACGACTTTCTCTATCTCACGGGGAATAGAGTCTTCAAGCAAATTTTGAAGCTGATCCGTTTCCTCCAGACGCCCAAGAAATCCTGAAAGAATTCTTATTGACTCCATCTGTATCGAAAATCCCCTCAGCTTTCTCAGAAGAGATTCTCCATTTCTGCCAACAGCTCTCCACACAGGCAGGTTTTCATTTCCGAGAAGATACCATCCGGTTTCCAGAGCAAAATCAACCAGAGAATTTTCAGCAACAAGAGGTATTTCAGGAATCAGTTCCTGTACTTTTTCAAGAGCGTGTATGACGTTTTCTCCTCCTATTCTCGTTCTCTCGAGGATGAAACCGAAACGTTCAGGCCAGTTGAACCCCTTCTGTATCAGGTTCCTGATAAGAGACGCATCTCCCTCCGTTTCTGCAAGCACCTGAAACACACGATAAAGCAGGCAGAGGAATTCGCTGAATGTTAAGCCTGTACTCGGTCCTATCTGATTCCATGTCCAGCTCAGATGGAAAAATTCGAGGACGGCTACAACAATGGCATACGATGGAAGGTTGCTTACAGCGGAGAACCATTCCGTTGCCATCTCCTGCTCTACAGGGGGGGGTTCTTTCATTCTGGAAAGGTTTTCGAGAAGAGTCTGACCATCACATTTTTTTATTGTTGAGAGAAGATACGCAAGAATTTCTCCCGCTTCAGGCCAGTCCTTTGAGAACAGGGATATGGCGAAGATATTGTCTCTTGCTTCAGGCGATATAACGGATTTGTTCAGTGATTTCGAAGGAAGCGAAAAACCTTTTCCAACTTCCGGAGGACGTGCTGAAAAAAGCCTGTTATCTTTACTCCAGGATTCTATTTCAAGGACTATTTCGCTTGCCTTTATTTCTGCTCCTCTATTTGAACCTGTTCGTTATCCGGTCGGACAACAGCTGCGTCAACTACTCTGTCGTTATCCGGTAAATTCATAAGCCTTACTCCCATAGTGCTTCTGCCCATTTCTCTAATCTGTTCGACTGGTAACCGAATAATCATTCCGAGAGCTGAAACAAGGATTAACTCATCTTCTTCTGTTACCTGGTTGATAGAAATAACCTGACCATTCCGCTGAATATTGCGGATGTTGATGACGCCGGCGCTTCCTCTGTGAGTAAGTCTGTAATTCTCTGAATAAGTTCGTTTCCCAAATCCATTCTCTGTTACTGTAAGCACGCTCCCTGGTTCATGCATGATAACCATTCCAACGAGACGGTCATTTGCAGATACTTTTATTCCTCTTACTCCTCTGGTATATCTTCCCATAGAACGAATTTCTTTTTCACTGAATCTATTTGCTTTCCCGTTTGCCAGCGCAAGCAGAACCCGGCTGTTTCCATTTGTCAATGAGGCGCTGACGAGTTCCGCGTTCTCATCAAGCTTGATCGCCCATATGCCGTTCCTTCGCGGATGGCTGTAACTGGAAAGAGGGGTTTTCTTAATAATTCCATTGCTGGTTGACATCAGTATAAATCGGTCTTCATCGAAATTCTTTACGCATACATTCGCGACCGGACGTTCTTCTGGTTCGAGATCAAGAAGATTAACAATAGCTTTCCCTTTGCTGATTCTTCCAGCTTCGGGAATTTTGTAGACCTTCAGCCAGTAACATCGTCCCTGATTAGTGAAAAACAATATATAACTATGGTTGGAGGATACAAATATCTGATCAATTGAATCTTCCTCCTTAGTTCGTGCTCCTGTAATTCCTTTTCCGCCCCTGTGCTGACTTTTATAGGTGTCAGTTAAAAGCCTTTTCACATACCCTTCGCGAGAGAGGGTGATTACCATTTCATCATCGGGTATCAGATCTTCTATATCAAGTTCATCTGCCGCAAATGGTTCTATTTCCGTTTTCCTGTCTTCACCGTATATCTCTGCAACTTCCCTTAATTCCTCTGACACAACTTTCATGCGTTCCAGGCGATTCGAAGCCAACAGGCGAAGTTTTTCAAGGAGAACCCGGAGTTCTTCATATTCTTCTTCCAGTTCTTCCCGTTCCATTCCGGTAAGTCTTCTTAAACGCATTTCCAATATTGCCTGAGCCTGTATTTCAGAGAATTCAAATATTTCTATGAGTTTTTTCTTTGCTTCTTCGGTGCTTCCAGATTCTCTGATAACCCTTATTACCTCTTCTATAACATCCTGAGCTTTCAAGAGGCCTTCAACTATGTGTGATCTTGCTTCCGCCTTTTTCAGGTCGAACGCAATCCTTCTCTCAATGACATTATGCCGATGTTCAATGTAGTAATCAATCATCTGTCGAAGATTAAGCCTTACGGGTCGTCCTCCAGCCAGAGCAAGACTATTGACTCCGAATGTTTTTGCCAGCGTGGTGTGTTTGTAAAGCTGGTTAAGTACTATTTCAGTTACCGCATCTTTCTTCAGTTCTATAACTATCCGCATGCCATCTCTGTCTGACTCATCGCGAAGATCTGCTATCATAGTAATCTTCTTGTGTTTCACCAGATTTGCTATATTTTCGATAAGTGATGTCTTGTTAACCTGATAGGGAATTTCTGTAATTATTATTGCTTCCCTGCTTTTTTGTGTTACTTCCATGATCACTTTGCCGCGGACATGAATCAAACCTTTTCCCGTGCTGTAAGCATTTCTGATCCCTCGAAGGCCCATGATTATTCCTCCGGTAGGAAAATCCGGTCCCTTGATAATCTCAAAAAGCTCTTCATCTGAAAGATCAGGATTATCTATGATCCTGCAGCAGGCATCTATAACTTCTCTGAGATTATTCGGTGGGATATTCGTAGCCATACCTACAGCAATTCCAGACGATCCATTAATGAGAAGATTAGGTATACCGGCAGGAAGAATTGACGGTTCTTTAAGGCGATCATCAAAATTGGAAACCATATCGATCGTTTCGCTATCGATATCGCGAAGCATTTCTCCGCCTATTCTGGACATTCTTGCTTCTGTATATCTGTACGCTGCTGCCGGATCTCCATCTATCGATCCGAAGTTGCCCTGTCCATCAATAAGCGGGTGTCTCAATGAGAAATCCTGTGCCATCCGTACCATTGCGTCATAGACAGCGCTGTCTCCATGAGGGTGATATTTTCCAAGAACATCTCCCACTACTGCAGCGGATTTCTTATATGGTCGCTTATATGTGAGTTTCTGTTCATACATAGAATACAGAATTCGCCTGTGTACAGGCTTCAACCCATCTCGCACGTCAGGAAGTGCTCTCGAGACTATAACGCTCATGGAATAATCCATATAAGAGCGTTTCATCTCCTCTTCTATGTCGATGATTTCTATTTTTTTGTCTGTGCTGCCGTTCAAATGACCGCCTCCAAGCATGTCTTCAGGCAATAATTATGCATTACTCTTATAAGCAATCTAAACATCCAGGTTTTTTACTTCTGCCGCATGAAGCTGGATAAATTCACGTCTTGGTTCTACATCATCACCCATAAGAACTGAAAATATGTGGCTGGCCTCCATAGTGTTCTCAAGGCGGACTTTAAGAAGTAACCTTGTTTCAGGATCCATAGTCGTTGCCCATAACTGATCCGGATTCATTTCCCCCAGACCCTTGTATCGCTGTATTACTAAACCCTGATCTCCGAATTCTTTTGTTATTTCTTTTCTTTCTTTCTCGTTATACGCATAACGCTTTGTTTTACCTTTCTTTATCAGATACAGAGGCGGTTGAGCGATGTAGATGTAACCTCTTTCTATAAGCTCTATCATGTGTCTGTAAAAGAAAGTCAAAAGAAGTGTGCGGATATGTGATCCGTCTACATCAGCATCAGTCATTATTATGATTTTATGATATCTAATGCTGTTTATATCAAAATCTTCTTCTATTCCTGTTCCAGCAGCTGTTATTATGGTTCTTATCTCGTTGTTGTTCAGCACTTTTCCAAGTTGTGCCTTTTCAACATTGATTATCTTGCCTCTCAGTGGAAGAATTGCCTGAAAGTACCTGTTTCTTCCCTGTTTTGCTGATCCTCCAGCAGAATTTCCCTCTACAATGAACAGCTCTGCTTCTTCTGGTTCATTCACAGTACAGTCCGCAAGTTTACCTGGCAGCGCAGCTGTTTCAAGAGCTGATTTCCTTCTGGTCAACTCTCTTGCTTTCTTTGCGGCCTGTCTTGATCTGTTATTGAGTATACACTTCTGCACTACTTTTCTTGCGATAGAAGGGTTTTCCTCAAAGAATGTGGCAAGACCTTTGTTCACAAGAGATAACACCGCTCCCTGCACATTCCTGTTTCCCAGCCTTGTTTTGGTTTGGCCTTCAAACTGAGGATCCGGGATTTTAACGCTGACTACAACAACAAGTCCTTCTCGTACATCACTGCCTGAAAAAGTATCATCCTTGTTGGTGAACATTTTATTAGCGGTTGCATAATCGTTTAAAGTTCTTGTAAGCGCGGACTTGAGACCCGACAGGTGAGTTCCTCCGTCAATCGTGTTTATATTGTTCACAAAGCTGAAAATGTCTTCTTTAAATGCCTTGTTATACTGCAGCGCTACGTCGACTAAGAGAATTCCTTCTTCTCCCAGCTCTATTTCCCCTGCAATTCTTACCGGGTTATGAAGTGTATGATTTGCTTCATTAATATAGGAGACAAAAGAACTTAATCCGCCCTCAAAACAGAATTCTTCTTTTTTTATGTCGTTTTCAGATCGTTCATCATTTATAGTAATTTTCAATCCGTTATTAAGATAGGCAAGTTCTCTTAATCTTCCGGATAGAGTTTCATATTTGAATTCACTGGTTTCAAATATTTCCTCATAATCAGGCATGAATCTGATTTTTGTTCCTTCAAGATCGGTTTTTCCTGTTTTTTTCTGTTCAGCCTGAGTTTTGCCTCTTCTGTATTCCTGAAAATAGATATAACCATCTTTGTGAACCTCTACTCTCAACCATTCCGAAAGTGCATTCACAACACTTACACCTACACCGTGCAACCCTCCGGAAGTCTTATAAGCGGAATTATCAAATTTTCCTCCCGCATGAAGAGTAGTCATTACTACTTCCAGCGCAGGTTTTCCTGTTTCGTGCATACCAACGGGGATTCCTCTTCCATCATCGTCAACCGAAACAGATCCATCTACATGAAGCGTAACAATAATTTGTGCGCAAAAGCCTGATTGTGCTTCGTCAATGCTGTTATCTACAACTTCCCACACCATGTGATGAAGACCTGTCTGTGATGTTGAGCCGATGTACATGCTTGGTCTTTTTCTGACATGTTCAAGACCTTTGAGAACTTTAATAGAGTCAGCGTCGTAATTGTTATTTTGTCCGTCGTGTTCGATCAATACTTATCTGCCTTCCGCTTTTTCCAGGCATCACCGCTTTTATATCCGTAAAAAGCTTTTCACCTGAAATCATGTTCAAATTCGAGAGTATCTCTTCCTACCTGAGTCTGATTTCCATTCCTGCAGCAGGATGAAGGATCTTTACCAGAATTACCGATCTGTCACAGCCGGCAAGTATAGCTAATCCAGCAAGCTCTGCTCCTACAATATCATTCCAACAATCAAGTATCTTATTTCTCTTCTGATACTTGCCAAGTTCGAATATCCTGAAGACATCAGCTATAAGGGTTTCGATTTTTTTCATCTAGTACCCGCGAACCAGTAATTGTTACCACTAATCTCGTTCAGTCTGGTTCTCCAGAGTTTTAGAGAGTTTAACCGGCATTATAAGTGCCAGGTATGATTCATCTCCTTCAGATTCTTCTTCATCGTTTATAAGAACTGCCGTACTACTGTTTTTCATCCTCATTACAATTTTCTCACAACTCATATTACGAAGAATCTCCATCAGGAAATTACCGTTGAAACCAACTTGAAATGGATTTCCTTCATATACAGAGATAAGTGTTTCTTTTGCTTCTCCCGCGTCTACACTCTCAGCCTGAACAACTACATTTTCTTTTTCAAGAGAAAATTTTACCTGATGTGTAGATGGATTAGCCATAGTTTTAACACGTCTGAGTACAGAAATAAGATTTTCTCTGTCTGTATGAAGAATACAGTCATTATCTTGAGGAATTACTTTCTTATAAGGAGGATATTCGCCATCTATAGTACGGCTGAATATCTCAGTGTTATCAAATTCAAAAGATATCTGAGAACCCTTAAAACGTATTTTCACATCACCATCAGTAGAGAGTTTCGCGAAAAGATTAAGAGCTTTCTGCGAAATAAGTGCTTTAATGGAATTATCAGACTTAATACTTTTAAGGGTAATACAACTCAATCTATGACCGTCTGTGGCAACCATCTCAAAACCATTATTACCTATATCAAGCAATGCTCCGTTAAGCGTTGCTCTGTAATCATCTTTTGCTACTGCATAAGATGTTTTTCTTATAGCGTCAGAAAAAACATTTACCGGAACTACACATGGTTCCATACTGCTTTTCGATGGAAGAGAAGGAAATTGTTCGCTTGAACTGCCACTCAGGGCAAATGATCCCTGACCACAGTCAATAGTCATTCTGTTACCTGTAGCACTCATTCTTATTTCTTCTTCAGGTAATTCACGCACAATTTCATGCAGTTTTTTTCCTGGAAGAGTTATAGAACCAGAAGTAGTTATAGAAGCTGGAATGGTAGTTATTACTGTTGTATCCAGATCTGTTGCGGATAACTTCAGTCTGTCTCCTTCTGTTTCAAGAAGAACATTGGTTAAATATGGAAGACTGCTTCTTGTGGGAAGCGCTGTCGCAACAGAGTTAAGACCTTTAAGAAGATCGGAATGACTGACAAGAAACTTGATCATGAGTTTTCCTCCAGCTTAATTAAAACAATTGTAAGAGAACAATAGTAATAGTTATTATACATGTGGATATGTAGAGATGTCACGTGTAAAAGGATTGCATGTAAGTTGAGGTCTGTTGAAAAAATGTTGAAAACAGTATAGTGAAATATGAGTTTTCAACAATGATGATCTTTCAACAGGTTATTAGTATACATTTCCACATGCTATAATGAAGTAAGTTTTCTTCTAAGTTCCGCTATAGTTCTTTCAAGTTCCGGATCATGGTTTTTTAATTCATCTATTCTATCGATGGAATTCAGAACAGTCGAATGATCACGGCCAGAGAAAAAAGAACCTATTTCCTTAAGTGACATGGAAGTAAGTTCTCTGATAAGAGACATGGCAACCTGTCTTGGAACAAGAATATTTCTTTTCCTCTGTTTTCCCTTCAGCTGTCCCGGCGAAATGTTAAAGCTCTCAGCTACGGCGGATGCTATATTTCCTGCTGTAAGCCTCCTTGATATTGAACCGAGCGATGAACGGATCTCTCTCTGGGCTATATCCATATTTATTTCGCAGTTTGTTAATCGGGAGATTGCTGCAAGTCTGTGTACCACGCCTGCCAGCTGACGAACATTCTTTCTGATTGATGAAGCTATGAAATCAAGGACATCATGTGAAACAGTAAGTTTTTCATCTCGAAACAGAAGTTGAAGAATAGCCAGTCGTGTTTCGTACTCTGGAGGTTTTATATCTGCCACAAGTCCCCATTGAAAACGGCTGATCAGCCTTTCATGAAGATCCTGAAGCTCATGAGGCGGTCTGTCTGAAGTAAGTACAATCTGTTTACCGTTCTGATGGAGTTCATTGAATCTGTGAAAGAACTCTTCCTGAGTCTGTTCCTTTCCCTTGAGAAACTGAATATCATCCATCAGGAGAAAGTCAATATTGTGGAACAACTTCCTGAATTTAGAGAAGTCGTTCTGTAATACAGATTTAATATATCGATCAACCAGCAGTTCAGTAGACAGATAGTGAAATGTTCGGCCCTTTCCTTCCTGACGCAGTCTGTGTGCAATTGCCTGAATAAGATGTGTTTTTCCAAGACCGACGCCACCGTAGATAAATAGAGGATTATAGCTGGTGGAATTACTGCCACGGCTTACTGCAAGAGCTCCTGCGTGAGCAAGCTGATTATTTGGACCAACAACGAAGTGGTCGAAAGTATAGTTTGAACGCAGAAAAGCCGTATCAGATTGGCTGGAAGCTCTTCTGGCGGAAAAAGAGATAGTAGATGAAGGGCCTGGTTTAGCAGGGTCACCGATAAATTGGAGAGCAAGATCTTTTCTACCTGAAATATCTCGAATGAGTTCTTCAAGGAATTCACCAAATCGGGATTTGGCATGACCTGCTACGAATGAATTTGGAAAACGGATTACGAGAAGACTGCCATTAAGATCTTCGAAGCTTGATTTTTTAAGCCAGGCATCAAATTCAGTTGGTTCAAGAGAATTTTCCGCTTCATTGAGACATTGAATCCATAACTCGGCGGGGTTAAAACTGCCCATCTTCATTCCAATCGTTGGCGGAGGTCTAACGCTATAACTTACAGTAATTTGTAATACATATCCACAGGGTAATCCACAAAAAGGGAGTGACATATATTACTTATACACAGACACATAAAAGAAATCCCCGTTTTCATTGTCAGTACAATGTTGAAAACCTTTATCATGCTTATAGAGGTTGCTACAAATACTTGACAGAAAGCATTCTATTGGCTAACTTCGATAATCGCTGAACAGAGAAAATAATTACTAAGTTACTTGTGATACTGTTGCAGAAATCCTGACTGCGTCAAGTCTGGTTTTCAGGAGAGAGTGAAAATAATGAAAAGAACATTTCAGCCGAGCAATATTTCAAAAGCAAGGCGACACGGATTCAGGGCGAGAATGGCAAGCAAGAACGGCAGAAAAATACTTAATACAAGGCGGCGCAAAGGCAGAAAAAATTTGATTCCCTGATAAAGTCTGAAATGAAGAATACCCTGAAGAAGGGATACCAGTTCAGAAGAATTCTAAGAACGGGTAATGCTTTCAGAGGAACATCTTTCAGAGCGGTATACAGACTGAATTCCCTGGGCATGATTCGCCTGGGGTTTTCATTGTCTGCAAAGAGCGGTAATTCTGTTAAAAGAAATCTGATGCGAAGAAGACTGAGACATCTTGCAGAGGAAGAAGGAAAAAGAACAGGAGCAGACGTTGTTATTATGCCCGAGGGTAAGCTTTCGACAAATAACTGGGCAATCGTACGGAAAGATTTCATGGAAATGCTTGTGACAATAGAGGAAAAAGGGAAAAACAGGCGGAAAATTCAAATAAGAAAGAGCAATGAAACAACGGATCAATGAAAAAAGAAAAACAAACAGAATGAAAATAAACATATCTTTTATGCTGGTTGCTGTTGTAAAAGGTTACAGGAAATTAGTTTCACCATTGTTTCCACAGAGTTGTATTTACACACCAACCTGCAGCAGATATGCGGAAACGGCATTAACAAGGCATGGGGCAATAAGAGGAGGATGGCTATCTGTTCTAAGGGTTCTAAGGTGTCATCCATTTAAAAAAGGCGGATACGATCCCGTTCCTGATAAATGGGAGAATCGAAAATGAGTGATCAAAAAAGGCTGCTTATAGCAGCTGTTCTGATGGCAGCAGTGTTGTTTATCAGCTGGCAGTTCATGGGAAAAACCGTAACAGAAAACGATTCAGCCACAGTGCGGAGTACAATTGCTGATCAAAGCACTCCTGAACCGATACCTGTACCGGAAGATTCAGAGGCGGTAAAAACTACTCCGGAAGATACTCTGTCGTTAAAAGTATACGAAGAAACACTTGCTGCTGATATTACTGAAAAAGTACAAGATGAGCCAGATGAAAGGTTAATAACAGTAATAATCAGGGGGGACGGTAAGGATTTAGTACATGCGGAATTGACAACAGCCGGAGGAGCTATCAGAAGCTGGGAACTTCCGCAATTCGAGGATATGCCGGGAGCGGGCGAAGGAAGATGCATTAACTTCAATGGAAGCAATTGGCTCGATAGAGACATTGCGTTCGAAACTGATTCTCGCGACACTCTGATAATAGATGAGCAACCACGAACACTTGTACTGTTCACGGATGACGAAAGAGAAGTAAGATATACATTTACACCTGATCATTACGGATTCAGTATTGAGACGATCGGATTTGATGAGATGATAAGTATTCCCGCAGGAATACTTCCTGTGAGTGAGCTGAATGTGAATGCTTCAAAATATTTCAAAGCGCAGTGGAATGCGGAAAAAGTGAAAGACAGAAAATCCGGTGATATCAACGAAATAGAGCAGGTTGGAAACGTCAGGTGGATTGCCGCAAGGTCACATTACTTCGCGATTATTCTGATGCCTGAATCATTCGAAAGGGCATACGGATATATTTTCCCATCAGGATCGGAAGAATCTCCATCAATTGGAATTCAGGACACAAGAGTACATGTATTCGCCGGACCCCTTGATTATGGAAGATTGCGGAAACTTGGAGGAGACACCAGCAGACTGGTGGATTTCGGATGGCCATTCATAAGGGAAATAGGAAGAGTTCTCTTATGGTTCTGTACAAACGCAATTTCTTCTGTAAGTAACTGGGGAATAAAGATAATAGTACTTGCGTTAGTGTTGAAACTGGTGCTTTTGCCCCTTACAGGCAAGAGCTTCAAATCAATGGCAAAACTTAAACAGGTTCAACCGAAGATGAAAGAACTCCAGGAGAAATACAAAAGTGATCCGAAAGTGCTCCAGACAGCAATGCAGAAGCTCTACCGGGAAGAGGGAGTCAATCCTCTGGGCGGATGCCTGCCGATGCTGATGCAGATGCCGGTCTTCTTTGCTCTTTACAGGGTACTTGCTAACTCGGTTCAGCTAAGAGGAGCTCCATTCATGCTATGGATTCAGGATCTTTCACATCCTGAAATTCTCATAAAACTGCAGCCCCCTATCCTTGGCCTTCACGGTTTTGGACTGCTGGCTGTACTTATGGGTATAGCAATGTTCTTCCAGCAGAAAATGACAATGACAGATCAGAACCAGAAAGGCATGATGTACATGATGCCGGTTTTCATGACATTCCTGTTCATGCGCTTTCCAGCTGGCTTGACACTTTACTGGTTTACTAATAATCTGCTGACAATAGCACAGCAGGAAATGATCAAGCGAAAGCAGGAAAAAGAACAGACCTGACAGACAGAGATTTCGGTCGTCGTGAAAGAAAAAGGCTGCTGGATCAATATGCAAATCAAAAAAAATCATGATATGAATAGTGATGTCTCTCCTGAGATAATATGTGCTCCCGCCACACCCGAAGGATATTCAGCGCTTGCAGTGATAAGAGTGAGCGGAGCCGGATCCTTCGACCTTATAGAGAGAATAATGTCACTGAAAGCCGGAAGGCTCCGGGGAACGAGAAGAAAGCTTGGAATAATCTCTGAAAAGGGAGAGATAGTAGATGAGGTTATAGCTTTTTCATGGCCGGCAGGAAGAAGTTACACCGGGGAGGAAATGGTCGAGATAACATGTCATGGAGTTCCGGAGATAATAAGAAAGATTATGGATATTCTCATCAGACATGGAGCGGGAAAAGCAGATAACGGTGAATTTACTCGTAGAGCGTTCATGTCGGGAAAGCTCAATGCAATACAGATAATGGCGCTTGCGTCAATCTGGAATGAAGGAAGAGAAACAGGAAACATTTCAGGCAGATTCAGCAGGGAATGTGAAGAATTCATTATCCTGATTGATAAAGCAAAAGAGCTGCTTGAAGGTGATATTGAATTCGGGGAATCTCATCTTGACTCAGAGAGAAAAGTAATTCTAAAGGAATTTTCGTCATTGATTGAAGCGTCAGAAACACTTGTAAAGAGAGCAGGAAACATCGAGGTGGGTCAGAAGGTTTTTTTAATGGGTCCCTTTAACTCAGGCAAATCAACACTTTTCAATATACTTGCAGGAGGGAAAGCTCTTGTGTCGGATATCCCCGGCACAACAAGGGACGGAACGAGAAAGAATATTGAGATCAGAGGAAGGAAAGTTATTCTATGCGACACAGCGGGAACCGGCGGAGAAGGGCTGGACCTGCAAGCTTCGAAAGCGGTATTGGAAGAAATACAGGAATTCGACAAAGTAGTGTGGATGTCGCAGGATGGAAGAAAAAAGCCCCCCGAAGAGCTTTCAGGCAAATCTCCCGAAATCCTGGAAGTAGCAAGCAAATGCGATCTTAATCCAGTTTCAAGACAAACTTCAGGGAAGCATGGTGAAATAAGGAAACTGTCTTCAGTGACAGGAGAAGGGATCTCCCTGATAGAAGAATGGATTTCTACATCTCCTGGGAATATGTCGCTCGCAGGAGCAGTAGACAGAATAGTGAACCATATATTGAAAGCGGAAGAATTTGTGACAGGAGATGAATTCGGTATAGCGTCAGAGCATCTTAATGAAGCCGAAAGAGAAATCCGAAGTATCCTTGGAAAAGGAGAGAATCTGACTTTAAGCGTAGAGAGAGCTCTTTCAAGCATGTGTGTCGGGAAATGAATATTTCTGACAATACTTTTGATGTAATAGTTGTTGGAGGAGGACACGCAGGAATAGAAGCTGTGCTTGCCGCTGAGAGAATGGGTTGCAGCGTCATGCTTATTACGGCTAAGTATGGCAGAATCGGCGAAATGTCATGCAATCCGGCAATAGGGGGTATAGCTAAAGGAACATTGGTTCGTGAGATAGACTCTCTAGATGGATCAATGGGAAAAGCAGCTGATGCCACAAGACTTCATTTCAGAATGCTTAACAGGAGAAAAGGACCAGCGGTATGGGGTCCAAGAGTACAATCGGATGCAGATGCTTACGCTCATTTTCAAAGGCAGAACCTGGCTGAACGTGGAATTGTAATCATTGAAGATGAAGTACTGGCACTGGAGGGACATACAGAAAAGCCCGAGGGAATCAGGTGCAGGAAGAACGGCGTAATTTATGGTAGAACAGTGGTACTTGCTGTGGGCACGTTTCTCAGAGGCAGGCTCTTCAGAGGACAGAACGAGTGGAGGGGCGGCAGAATTGGAGATATTACTGCTGATAACCTCGAGGAAGACATAAGAAGAAGATTGTTCCACGTGGAACGTTTCAAAACAGGGACACCTGCAAGGATAGTCAGAACATCTGTAGATACAAGTGATCTGATTATACAGGAATCAGAAAAAACAGATTTCAGTTTCAGCATGGACAGAAACGCCCTGCCAATAAAACACGAAATATGCTATTTAACGAAAACGAACAGAAACACGATGATGGCGGCAAAAGAGTACATGCATCTTTCTCCTCTGCTTGCCGGACGAATTGACGGAACAGGACCAAGGTACTGCCCGAGTTATGAGGATAAGGTTGTCAAATTCCCGGAAAGAGAACAGCACAATATCTACGTTGAACCTATGGGAAAAAGATCGAGGATGTTTTATCTGAACGGGCTTTCAAGCAGTCTTCCGGCAGAAGCTCAGGAAAAGATGGTTCGTACGCTTCCGGGTTTCAAAAAAGCGGTTATCGCTGTTTATGGTTACGCTGTGGAATATTCATTCATTAATTATACGGAAATAACACCTGCTCTAAGGTTGAGAAGAACTGAAAATGTATTTGTCGCAGGACAGATGTGCGGAACATCAGGATACGAAGAAGCAGCAGCACAGGGGCTCATTGCCGGGGCAAACGCGGCAAGAGCGGTAAAGAGGGTTCCGCAGCATACTCCATCGAGAAGCAATTCATACCTGGGAGTTATGATTGATGATATAGTCTCAAAGGGAACGGACGAGCCTTACAGACTGTTTTCCTCAAGGGCCGAAAACAGATTGTATATAAGACAGGACAATGCAGGCCGGCGCCTGTATGAGTTCGGTCGATCATTGGGCGTTCTGTCAGAAAGAAAATCATTGCTGCTTGAAGCTGAAATGAATGAGGCGGCAGAAATAGAAAAAGTGCTTAAGAAAAGCATTATAGACGGATGCCAGGCTGAGTTATGGTGCAGAAGACCGGGAGCGGAAGCGGAACGGCTGGTTGAACTGATACCGATGCTTTCATCATTCAGAATGGATACCATTTTCTCAGTGATGCTTGATGAGAAATACAGCGGCTATATCAAACGAAGCATGAAACGAGATGAATCAAGAAGAAGAGCCTCGTCAGTTAATCTGAGCAATATTGCTTCATATATGGAGATAAAGGAAATATGCTGGGAAGCCAGAGAGGTGCTGGAAAAGGCGAAACCTCGTACACTTGCAGACGCAGAAAAAATTCCTGGGATAAGGCCGACAGATCTGGAGGGCCTGCTGCTGTATCTTGCAGGAAAGCGTTTCACGTGGAACAATTCTTTAAATACAGAAACAAAGTAATGAATTTACTGACAGAATCATTTCCGGAAAAAAGCAGGATGCAGAAAGATTGCGGGTTAATTAATTTCGATTTGAATGGCGAACAGGCGGAATTACTGAAAGAATTTGCGGAAATTCTTGTGCAGAGATCACTGATAACAAATCTGATAGGCCCCAGGGAACGCTACAGGTTATGGGAAAGACATATTCTGGAATCAATATCATATATCCAGCTGCTCGACCGGAACCGCAAAGTTGTTGATATAGGCAGCGGAGCAGGATTTCCGGGGCTTGTGCTGGGAATTCTTGGCATGAATATGATTCTTCTGGAACCAAGAAAAAAAAGGTATCAGTTTCTGTCTCATGTGATAGAAAAACTTGCCCTGGAAGAAACAGAAGCAATTCCCTTAAGAATAGAAAATGTCGATCCGGGAATCCTTGGAGATCAATTCGTTGCGAGAACAGTAGCATCTCCGGATGTTCTTCTGGAATTGATCAGGAGGAAAACAGAAGGACAGTCAAATCTGGTATATAGAGTACCGCATGACACAGAACTGACCGGAGGAAACAAGCACATAGTATTGGAATGTCCTCCGCTTGACCGACCCGGATTTCTGGTGCAGTATCGAACCTGCTAATAATCTGGAAAAGACATTGTCGGTTTAACAGAAGATAGTTTGAAAAGAGCCATATATGAATGAAACCAGCATCATCGCGGTAGCAAACCAGAAGGGTGGTGTTGGGAAAACAACTACAGTCATCAACCTTGGCGCGAGCCTTGCAATGAATAATAAAGAAATACTGCTGATTGACTTCGATCCACAGACAAATGCTACCAGTGGCTTTGGCATAGATAATAATAATGAAAGAAATATATGTTCACTTATTCTTGGAAAGCACAGTATTGAAGATGTGGTAATACCGACAGAAGTTGAAGGTCTTTTTCTCGTGCCGGGGTCTCGCAGTCTTGCGGGTATTGAGATCGAGCTTGCGGGTGCGGAGGAAAGAGAATACCTTCTCGTAGAAGCTCTGGAGAAGAAAGTCAACAGATTCGATTATGTACTTATTGACTGTCCTCCATCTCTGGGGCTGCTGACGATTAATGCTCTTGTTGCGGCAACAGAAGTGCTCGTTCCGCTACAGAGTGAGTATTATGCGCTCGAAGGGCTTTCACACCTTATGAATACGGTAAAAAATATTAGGAAACGCTGGAATTCTGATCTTTCAATTAACGGTGTTGTGCTGACAATGTTCGATAGTCGTCTGAAACTCAGTCGAGAAGTTGCTGAGGATGCTAAGGCGCATCTTGGTTCAATTCTATATGAAACGTGTATACCAAGAAACGTAAAGCTAAGCGAAGCACCAAGTTACGGAATGCCAGCGATTCTTTACGATGCCAGATCAAAGGGAGCCGCTAGTTATCTCAATCTTGCGAAGGAGGTGCTGCAAAGGTGACAACAAGAAAGAGAAGGGCTCTTGGCAGGGGTCTTGAAGAAATTTTTCCGGGAATCGACGATGAAGATGGTATCACTGAATCAATGGAAATAGATATCGATCTGATAGATCCCAATCCTTTCCAGCCGAGAAAGGAATGGAAGCCTGAAGAAATCGCTTCACTGGCAGCCTCTATCAGGTCGCAGGGAATTATACAGCCCCTTATTCTGAAAAAAGAGGGAAAAAGATACCAGTTGATTGCCGGCGAAAGACGTCTGCGGGCAGCCAGAGAAGCAGGGCTGAAAAAAGTTCCGGTAATTGTCAGAGAGGCAAGCAGAGAGCAGATGCTTGCTCTTGCCCTGGTCGAGAATATCCAGCGACGGGACCTTGGCCCCATGGAAAAGGCGGAAGCCTTCAAAAGACTGTCAAGCGAGTTTGATCTTACTCAGGAGGATATGGGAAACAGAGTTGGGATGAGCAGATCCTCTGTTGCTAACTTCCTGCGATTGCTTGAGTTGCCTGAATCAATCCAGAAAATGCTAAGTGAAGGGCAGCTTCAAATGGGACACGGAAGAGCTCTTCTTGGTCTTAAGGATACTTCAGCCATGCAGAGGGCAGCGGTAGCCGCGTTCAAAAGAAACATGTCAGTAAGACAGCTTGAAGACAAAATCCGCATGCTTGTTGCGGGAACAAAGAGAAAACCTGCATCAGTATCAAAAAGAACAACTCCTGAGGAAAAGGAATTGGTGGAAACTCTCCAGCGGCTTCTTAAAACAAGAGTGAAAATCAAAGGTACAGGAAAAAAAGGCAGAATTGAAATCAGCTACCATAGCCTTGATGAACTCGAAAGAATTCTTGACCTTATAAAAGCCGGAGCAAAGAGAAGCAGATAATAAAGTTGACCGGTTATTTTGCAATAGATATAGTCGATTAACCGCAATAGCTGAATGTAGAAATCTGTGGTAAGAACAAAAAAGGAGAAAGAATGGCACACAAAATTAATGATGATTGTATTGCTTGCGGAGCATGCAAGCCGGAATGTCCCGTTGACGCTATCAGCGAAGGGGAAAAGTACACGATAGATCAGGACGTCTGCATAGATTGCGGCGCATGTGTTCCCGCGTGTCCTGTTGGAGCGATAGAAGCACCCTGATCAAGTAAATAATCAGGTAAAAAATCATGGAAGCCCGGAATGAAAAATTCCGGGCTTCTTTCTGGAGCAGGTTTATTTACCCAGAGATCCAAATTTTAACAGATTACGATCTTTCATCTCAAAGGCAAGTTCGCCAAGAGTAACACCACGGTAGATTCTGAGTATTCGCTTAAGCCGGGCAGTGGTCTTTCTGCCTGAATTGTGATGTTGTCTGAAACGCTGGAAAGCATTCATTCTATTTGAGATATTAAGAGAATCAATTTCCCATGGATGGAAATAGAGAACTGGAATTCTGCCGGTTCTGGAAATATTTCTGATAATCATTCTGTGAAGTGAGCCAGGATAGAATCTCATGTAAGCTCCACCCGCTGCGGGTATCTTTACCCTGAACAGTTGAATGGACGCGAGAGGCAGTTCAAGAATAGAACTTTTCTCACCCTCCAGCTCAAAAGGAGAGAGTGGCGAACAGGGTATTCCGTACCGATGCCTGAACATGGGATAAACGCTGCTGTCATATTTGTAACCGCGGGCAACGATTTCATCGACAACCCACTTAGTTCCGGAAGTTACAGAAAAACTTGGAGCCCTGAATCCAATCGGTTCAGGAACAGACAAAGAACCAACAAGTTTCTGGAAGCGATCAATGTCTTTGCAGAATTCCTCTCGCGACTGCATGGAAAGTTCAAGATGATGATAACCGTGGTAACCAATTTCATGTCCTTCATTGATTACTTTCTGAGCGAGATCGGGATGACGCTCAAGAAGCCATCCGAGAAAGAAAAATGTTGCTTTTGCCTGATGAGCGTTAAGAAGGTCAAGAATATAGTTAAGTGTCTCAGGAGCCCTAGAATCCATGCTGTCCCACTGGTTCTGCGGATACCATTTTCTTGCAGCGTAGGTCTGGAACCATTCCTCCATATCGAATGACAGGGCAACTCTTGGTCTGGCGGTTTTAATACCGGTTATCTCTCCGCCCATATCAAGGAAACGACTGACATCATCCTTTGAAGGAAAGTAATTGAAAGTTGCTTTTTCGGTGGAATTTTCGATCAGTTTGTAATCACCCTGCTGAATAATCGAAAGCCCTTCAGAGACAATATCGGCAGCAATCCTTTTCGATTCCAACTGAAGCTGTTGAACAGATGTATTTTCTCTGGAAGCATCAACGGGTCTCTGAAGGAGAATTCCTCCCGCATCGAGTTTCTTCTCCATCTTATGAAGGGTAACGCCAGGCTGGTCTCCGCGGAAAAGAGACCAGAAAGTCGGCAGCATCCCCCTGTTTGCGGGAAGAAGAGAAGAATGCACATTCCAGGCTCCCAGCCTGGGAATGGCAAGCGTATTTTTCCTGAGAATCTGAGGACATGCCAGAGAAAGAAAAATGTCCGGATCAAGGCCGCTAAGAATCTTATGGGAACCAGGCGTATTAATCCTATTCAACTTGATATAATCAGCATGCTCTCTTGAAGCTGTCTGTTTCAATGAATGAGGAAAACGGGTGGGTAATTTCATTAGGCCGGCTGCTTTGAAAGAGATAAAACGGATCAGTTCCCGGAAGAATCCAGCAGGACCATAAAGAGCTGTGTATCGCTTTAAATTCAGTATCGGATTCTTTATTGATCCATGTCCCGGGAGAGAGATGAGAGTGTACCTGTTAAAGGGGTTCTTCCTGATAATACTGGTGACAGTTCGGGGAATATTGAAAGGTTCGTTATCGCAAAGAAAAACTATATTCAGCGATGGAGAAGTTATTCTGTTATACAGTTCAAATAACTGATCTACCATTTTTTGAGCAGAAAAGGGCTCTATGTCACTATCTACCGATGATAGCAGATCAGTGACCATAGAGGGAGAATTCAGCAGTCTTATAACACCTCCGGCAAGAGCGGCTATATCACCTTCGGGAAAAAGTAATCCGTTTCGCTTTCCATCAACAAGCTCATGAATGCCGCCGACATCGGTGGATACAACAGGAATCCCGGCAGCAAGGCATTCCAGTAAAGCTCTCGGAAGCCCCTCTGTTCGCGATGTGATAAGGAACAAGTCGAAGGCCGGCAGGATTTCCGCTATATCCTTTCTGCTTCCGACAAGAAGAAAGCTGTCTCGAAGATTGTGAGATTCTATCCACTTTTCCGTCTGCTTCATAAGAGGACCGTCACCGACGAGAATAAATAGAACATTGGGTTTATATTTGATAACGGAAGCTGCGACCTTAACAAAAATGTCCGGAGCTTTCTCCTGACAGAAACGCATAACGGACCCGACAACAGGAACGTCGATCGGTAGATCAAGTTGTTTTCTTGCTTCTGCTTTTCTCCCTCTTGCCTTTCTGAATTCGTCGAAATCAACCCCGCTTCGTATTATCATGTAACTGTCCACGGATCCAATTCCGCATCCGACAGCTTTATCGCGATCTCGGGGACTGACGGCGATGTTGGCGTGAGCAAGCCTGAAACCGATCTTTTCAAGTGATATGTAAACCCATTTTTTAATAGAGTGCATGGATTCATAGAAAGGCCAGCCATGGGCAGTCTGTACGATTTTTATTTCGGGGAATGAGGCAGTGGCAAGTCTTCCGAGGAATCGAGCTTTTGATCCATGTGTATGAACGATATCATAATTCCCCTTTTTGATAATCTTTCGAATCTCAAGAAAAGCGAGAAAATCGTTAAAGGGAGAAATCTCTCTTTTTAGATGAGGAGCAAGAAGAACATTAATATTCCATTTTCTGACAAGGTCATATAAGTCCCCTTCAGAGGGCCTCTCAGGTCCGGTGAGGATATCTGAGGGGAAACCTTTCATTGAAATATCTCTGGTGGAAATAAGCGTATTCATCTGAGCCCCGCCAACAGCAATTTTCGTAATTATGTGGAGTATGCGCACTTCTCTTTCTGACATTAATCAGACCGACCCGGAAACACCGCTATTTGTGGAGGGTCTGCAGACAAGGGCATAAAGGTAGAAAAGAGCAAGAATCACAGTAAGACCGGAGTAAAACAACGGGCTGATGAAAAGACAACCGATAGCCCAGAATACGAGAAGAGGTATCGATATAATGTGGAAATGCTTTTTTCTGCTCCAATTGCGATCGGGGGGATATGAAGAAAATAATCTGAAGAGATCTTCAGCAATACTGAAAAGAACCACTGAAAGAGCAACGAGCAGAAGATGAAATATCATTCCTCCTGTCAGGTGCCGATTATCAATGAGAGAAAAAACAGAGGTGATGAAAGGAAGAAATATCATACCTGTAAGGAGAGTAATAAAACCTGTCACCATAAGCCTGTCAGCAGTCAGGACAGGATATTTCTCCTTCAGATGACGAAGCATCATATGCATAACAATGCGTGACAGGCGAAACAACCCTATTATTACAATAATGACCAGAGCAACCAGTCCGTAGTCAATTAATCTTTCAGTCAACTGAATCCTCCCGCTCCTTGAAAACCTTTATTTCAGACAAAGCAATATACGATTCAGTCAATTCAAGACACAGACCGGATAATCCGCATATCTTACTAGAGTTACTACTGCAACGGCGCATAAGACACTCGCATACTGCGTTATGCTCAATCGACCTTCCTTGAAGTATATATAATACATCTTCGTTGATCTCATTCGCATGCCTTGTCTGCGAGCGTTTCTACACAGTTTCGTTACGCAACCTGGTGATTTAATCCTTCAGTTCTCTTGTCTGGTAGAAGTAACCTGTGATCGTAAGAATAGCGGTCAGAGCTATCCCGATAATGAACCCGATGTTAATGTTTTCAGAGTACGACCCCAGCGTTTTGATTAGCCCAGCCTGGTCAAGAATAGCCAGAGATGAAGACCCGGCGAGATAGCCTCCGGCAAGAGCGGTTATGAATGCAATGACAGGAGTCCTGTATATCTGTACAAGAACACCGGCAGCAAGAGCGATTCCCGCATGAGCAATGCCTGGAATTCCTGGAAAAATACATCTCGCGGCAAAAAGACCGATAATCGTACCGGCAAAGAAAATTGATATTTTCCAGGCAACCACGGAAAGTCCGGCCGATACGACTCCAGTCACCCAGGGAATCCAGGGGGAACCGCTGATAGTTTTATTAAGAATATCGCAGACAAACTGCGCGCCAAGCGTGTAACCGATCAGAAATCCAAATAGAATTATAACGAAACCAAGCAATTTCCTCCCCAGAAAGCAAAACAGCAGCCCGACAAGCAGTCCTACAATCGGAATAGTAAGCAGATCGCTCTCAATAATTAGATTCATACGCTGCTTTCCTTTCTCAGTTCCTGTCTGTTGTATCAAGAAGGGCAAGAATAGTTCCAATACCGTTAATTGAATATTTTGACTTAATGTCAAGCCCGCGATTAAGGTCGTTAAGTACAAGAACGCTTTGAAAGCCTCCTTCTGCCGCAGCCCTGATGCCCTTCCATGAATCCTCGAAGACCAGGGTATCAGAAGGTAGAACGCCCAGCTTTGAAGCGGCAAGCAGAAAAATATCAGGAGCCGGTTTTTTTCTTAAACCCTCTCCTCCTACAAGAGAAGGCACATTCGCATGGGAATGCTGCAGAATTTCTTTCACTATCCATGAAGGGGTATTTGAAGCAATACAGAACGATCGCGTAAGTTTTTCTTCTTCTGAGGAAAGCCTGGCCAGTAACTCCGGCACCTGTGGGAAAAGCGGGATATCACCCCGTCTGCAATAGCCCTCATATATCTTCCTCTGAGAAGAAGCTGCTTGATCAACATCGATGTTCTTAAGTTCGTGTCTGCGAATTTCACCTTCAAGCCCTTCGCCAAGGGAAGACCAGTACAGCCAGTAATCCTCAGGGGGAATTGAATGCCCGTATGGCTTCAGGGCCGCGTTCCAGGATTTTCTGAAAAAAGGCTCGCTGTCCGCCAGAACTCCGTCAAAATCGAAAAGGACGGCTCCGCACTTATTCCATGCTTCAGCCAGATTACCGGTTTCTCCATTATTAACCATTCCGTTCCTTTCACCTTGGCCTTGAGAGAATCTGGTTACATAATACAAAATCCGACAGCCCGGAGACCACTGCATGGTAATATCTCTTGTTTGACAGGGAGCAAACAGCACAATCTCGATAATAGCAAAAAAGGATCACAGGGGGTTGAATTGTACAATAATTTCTTTGAAATCAGACAGGCCGCGAAAGACATATCCGATGCCAGGGTTGCTGTTCCGATGGGGCATGACCCGGCTTCTATGAAAGCCCTGATTACTGCTGTGGAGGAAGATATGGCTTCGGTTGTTGTGTTCGGTCCACTGGCGGGGGTGAACGATACTCTTTCGAGCCTGGGGATGAATCTTCCATCAGGGATAGAAATTGTGGATACGGATGATCAGGAGAAAGCAGCTGCAGAAGCCGTAAGAATGGTCAGCTCAGGAGAGGCTTCAATCCTCATGAAGGGAATGCTGAAAACTTCAATATTTCAGAAAGCCATTCTTGATAAAGACACAGGCCTGCGTACCGGTCGGGTTTTGAGTCATGTATCTGTTGTGAGCGTGCCGGATATGGATAGATTGATCATAATCACAGACGGAGGAATGAATATAAAACCCGGGGCTGACGCTATTGTACAGATAGCGCTCAACGCGTCCGATGTGATAATGAAACTGGGCGCGGAGAAACCCCTTGTAGCTCTGCTTGCCGCGATAGAAACAGAGAATCCCAAAATGCCTGAAACAATACTCTTCTCTGAAATAGCCGGCAGGGGTATTCCCGGACTGGAAGTTCTCGGACCGGTAGCAGTTGACGGGGCTCTTGATCCTGAATCCGCGGCAGTGAAGAACATTACGGGTCCGGTTGCAGGAAAAGCAAATATACTGGTTACACCTGACATCGCATGCGGAAATATTCTGGCGAAAGGACTAATATATATGGCCAGAGCGGAGATAGGGGGCCTGATCATGGGAGCGGCCGCTCCTGTCGTAATGCTGTCACGCTCTGATAAACCTCTGACAAAACTGAATTCTCTTGCTCTTGGAGTGGTAGTTTCCGGAGGATGCAATGTCTGAAAAAGGAAGATTGATTCTGGCTATAAATCCGGGAGGAACTTCTACAAAACTGGGTCTCTTCCGAGAAACAGAACAGCTTTTCGAAAAAAACATTAGGCACCTGCCGGAAGAACTGGGAAAGTTTGAAACCACATTCGATCAACATGAATTCCGAAAAGAGATAATCCTGAATACCCTTACAGAGGCAGGACATGATATTTCAGGCCTGACGGCTGTTGTGGGAAGAGGCGGAGCTTTTAAACCATTGAAAAGCGGAACCTACAGGGTAAACAGAAAGCTCGTTGATGATATACGGGAAGGAACGACTCTGCAGGCTGACCACCCGTCAAATCTTGGAGCTCTTCTTGCTTTCAGCATTGCGGAACCTTCAAATCTTTCTGCTTTTATTGTTGACCCTGTGTGCGTTGATGAAATGATAGATGAAGCAAGGCTTTCCGGCCTCCCATCACTTCCGAGAATCAGCCTGAGTCATGCTCTTAATATACGCATGGTAGCGTATAAGGCAGCCGAAAGGCTTGAGAAAAACCTTGATGAAATAAATCTTGTTGTTCTGCACCTCGGAAGCGGGATATCGGTAAATGCCATGAGAAAAGGTCGAATGATTGATACGAGTCAGGCAAATGACGGAGGACCGTTCAGCCCTCAGAGAGTAGGGGCGCTTCCAACAACAGGCCTTGCCCGGTTATGTCTTTCAGGAAACTATAGCTGGAAAGACATGAAAAGGATGCTCCTGAAAGAAGGAGGTCTTTTTGCCTATACGGGAACAGATCATGTTGGAGAAGCGGTTAAAAGAGCGGAAAAAGGTGATAAAATTGCCGAACTGGCCCTCAGGGCGATGGTGTATCAGATAATCAAGGAAGGCGGCGCGATGGCAGCTGCTCTTCACGGAGACGTAAATGCTATTGTAATTACGGGAGGAATAGCGCATAACAGATGGATAACGGACAGGTTGAGGGAAGGCCTTGGGTTCATCGGAGAAGTGATTATTTTTCCAGGAGAAGAAGAGCTGGAAGCTCTTGTCAGAGGCGTGCTGAGGGTTCTGGACTCTGTTGAGGAAGAAAAGATTTACGACTAATTTCAGAAGGGCGGCATATGAGAAAAAAACTAAATACGATTGTAGATGGAACTCTCCTTCTCTCAGGAAACGAAGCCATTGCAAGAGGTGCCTGGGAATCCGGTGTGCATTTCGCGTCAGCCTACCCCGGGACTCCTTCTACTGAAATACTTGAGGCAATCGGAGATGAATACGACGAGATTGACGCTCAATGGGCCCCTAATGAAAAAGTCAGTCTTGAAGTTATTGCCGGAGCATCATTCGCAGGAGCAAGAGTGTTATCCGCAATGAAGCATGTGGGGCTGAACGTGGCTGCCGACCCTCTTTTTACGCTCAGCTATCTGGGGGCAACAGGTGGAATAGTCATAGTATCCGCAGATGATCCGGGTATGCATTCCAGTCAGAACGAACAGGATAACCGTCTTATGGCGAGAGCAGCAAAAGTTGTCTGCCTTGAACCTTCAGACAGCCAGGAAGCCAGGGACATGGTCGGAGAGGCGCTTTCAATATCTGAGGATTTCGATACACCGGTTCTCATCAGAGTAACTACCAGGATCTGTCACTCAAAGAGCATCGTGAAGGTAGGTCCCCGCCGGGAAGTTCCGGTGAAGGGATATGTAACTGATATAGCTAAAAGGGTACCTATTCCCTCGAACGCGAGGAAAATGCATTCAAGAGTCATTAAAAGACTCAAAGACCTTTCCGCCTGGGGTTCCGAAAGCTCTCTCAACCGGATTGAGGATGGCGACCGCTCTGTCGGCATCATCACAAGCGGAATCTCGTACCAGTATGTCAAAGAGGTTTGTCCGGAAGCGTGCCTGCTGAAGATAGGGATGTCCAACCCCTTGCCATGGAACTTGATAGAGAGATTTATCGGCATGGTTGACAAAGTGATCTTTGTCGAGGAAGGGGAACCATTCCTTGAAGAAAGAGTCCGTTCAAAGTTCCTCATTCCCGCAATCGGCAAGGATATTATTTCAAATGAGGGTGAACTGAATCCGGAGCTGGTCAGAAAAGCTCTCCATCCGGGTACGACAAAGGCGGTCACATACTACGATGCTGAACTGCCCGCCAGACCGCCGGCACTATGCCCCGGCTGCCCCCACAGAGGCGCTTTCTACTGCCTGAGCAAGCTGAACGGCAGTTCCACAGGAGATATAGGATGCTATACTCTGGGGCTTATGGCACCTTTTAATGCTCTCGAGACGACTATCTGCATGGGTGCTTCCATAGGAGTGCTTAGCGGAATTGAAAAAGCGGTTGGCAGAGAGGGAATGGGTAAACTTGTTGCCGCAATAGGGGAATCAACTTTCGTACATTCGGGAATAACCGGACTCATAGACATGGTCTACAATGGGAATACCGGCACCGTAATGATAATGGACAACAGTCTTACCGCGATGACCGGCGGCCAGGAAAACCCCACAACAGGAAAAAATTTGAGGGGAGAACCCGCTCCAGCGCTTGATCTTGTCAAGATCGTTGAGGCCTGCGGAGTGAAGCATATCAAGGTTGTTGATCCACATGACCTCGATGAAATGGAGAATATCTTCAAAGAGGAGTTCGAAAGGGACGAACTTTCAGTGATTATCACAAGGCGTCCCTGCGTTATGTGCTATAGACCCGTTAAGAAGAGTGTGGCCCTGCTCGATCCCGAGAAATGCATAGGGTGTAAACTATGCATGAAACTCGGGTGTCCCGCTATCAGCTGGGAAGAGGAAAAACCTGAGATAAGCAAGCTTCTCTGCTGGCCTAATTGTGATCTTTGCGTTCAGGTCTGTCCTGTTGATGCTATCTCGAAGGACATGGAGGGATTGGAATGAAACCTGTAACAAATGTGATCATATGCGGCACAGGAGGTCAGGGAATACTTCTTGCAAGCGAGATACTCTGCGAAGCGGCCAGACTGGCCGGCAATGATGTCAAGAAGAGCGAGGTTCACGGGATGGCCCAGAGGGGCGGAAGTGTTTCCAGCCACGTCAGGTTCGGAGAGAAAGTATACAGCCCGCTGGTGGAAAAAGGCACGGCTGATCTTATCCTTTCAATGGAGAAGATGGAGGCTCTGAGATGGGCACCGTTCCTTTCGCCCTCCGGAACCCTTTTATCATGTGATCTCGAGATAAATCCGATGACGGTTAACACAGGACATGCCGTGTATCCCGATGTGATATCCATGATGAAAGAGCAGGATATACCATGCAGAATGGTCCCGGCGTTTGAGATAGCCGAGGAACTCGGCAACCTCAGGGTGGTCAATGTAGTACTGATAGGAGCAGCATCACCCTTTATTCCGATCAAAGAGGATTACTGGTACAGAGCTGTCGAGGAAAGAGTTCCGCCAAAAGCTCTCGACGTAAACATTGAAGCTTTCAAACTTGGGGTCAGGTCTTGCTTTTAAGCATTTATTGCGCACTTATATCTTTTATCAATATTAAAAAGATAAAAGGTGCTTTAATTAAGAATAATATCCCGGCAGTAAAGGCAACATGAAGGATCTTACAGACATTGTGCGGGAAAAAAAGCCGGATATCCTGGCATTTGGAACCACCACAGGTTTCCACAGGAAATACAGCGAAGTAGTGAAAAGGCTTAAGGAAGCAACAGGTGTTCTCACGATAATGGGAGGATGATCACCGTCTAGTTAGAATGTCAGTCAGCGACAAATAGAATTCCCTATTTTCTGAAATTGAATTAGGCGAGACAGCTTTTCCACTCTGGAGGCGCTGGAAGGAAGAAGATCGGTCGGAAAAGTTATCGATCAGACTCTCATTCAGAGAATATGTATCCAGCATGCTTACTTATTTCAGAAGCAGATATTATTAGAGACCTATGTTCTCAGCGATACCCTTCATTGCGTCAAGTGCAAGAGCGACAAAAACATCAAGATCATATCCAGCCTTTGAGCATTCCCTTATGGTATCTCTGGGAACAGATCTGGCAAAGGCTGACATGTTCATCCGTTTAAGAACAGATTTTGTTTTGACGGAAGCCAGTTTCCTGTCCGGGTAAACAAGAGCGACAGCGACGATAAGCCCGGTGATAGATTCCCCCGCCGCAAGAAGATGGTCGAAATCAGAAGCTCTTTCTATACCGGTATGCAAAGCGTTGTGAGACTGAATAGCGTGGATTGATTCGGAAGGAAGGTAATCAGCCAGCATCTCCGCCGCGACCATGCCGTGTTTTACAGGATCGTTTGAAGTGAGTTCGTAATCAATATCATGAAGAAGGCCGGTTATTCCCCAGAGATCGGGATCTTCGCCTCTGTCTTCTGCCAACGCTCGAAGGACGGCCTCAGAGGCAAGGCAGTGACGAATGAGATTAATGTTTCCCAGATGGGTTTCAAGCAATTCCAGAGCTTCTGCTCTGTCAGTAAGCATACTCTCTTCTCCATTTTCCTCCGGGCGTAAGTAATTCGCTATGGCAGCCATTTTCAATTGTCCGGAACGCCCTGCCCATATACGAAATAACGTCGGAGGGAATCAGAGATCGTTCTGAAAAGTTCTCGACAGCAATATCAGCCGACAGGCCGTGTACATATGCGCCAAGCATAGCTGCCTCAAAAGGTTTCAGCCCCTGTGCCATGAGTGAGGATGTTATGCCGGTAAGAACATCACCGCTCCCCCCTGTCGCCAGGCCGCTGTTCCCGGTTGGAATTAGACAGCATTCCCCATCCGGGTTGAAAACCATGGAAGGTTTCCCCTTGAGGAGTACAGTGGCTCCAGAAGCAGCAGACAGTTTCGCGGCAGCTTCAGACCTGCTCTCTATATTTGAAGCATCGCATTTCGTTATTCTGGAAAGCTCTCCGGGATGTGGTGTTATCAATAGAGACCCCTTGTATTTACTCAGCTGGCTCACAGGATCATGCAGGACATTGAGAGCGTCAGCATCAAGCACAAGAGGAATGTTCCAGTTCTGTAGTATATAGGAAACGATTTTCATGGTTGCAGAACTGGTTCCCATTCCGGGACCTATGGCGATGGCGTCGAACTCTTCATGTTTCGGCAAACCAGAGGGATCTCCCGGAAGGAAGTAGGAACTGAGAACTTCGGGAATTCTTCCGGAAATGGAAGGATGGGCCGGAAGGGGAACAGATAGAAAAACAAGCCCTGCTCCGGATCGGAGAGCTCCCAGAGACATAAGCTGAGGAGCTCCCGGCATATTCTCGGAACCCCCGATGAGCAGAAGCCTGCCGAAAGTTCCCTTATGTGCGTCTGCAGGTCGATCAGGCAGAAGGGTAAAAGCGTCACTCAGACCGAGAACCATCCGTTCTTTAACATGATCGATATCTATTCCTATATCCGAGACCAGAATTCTTCCTGTGTAACCACACCCCGGCGGGAAAAGCAAACCAGCTTTGGGAGCTGCGAAAGTTACTGTAGCATCTGCTCGAAGAGTATGAGGATCAGCGCAGCCGGTTTTGCCGTTAATACCTGTAGGAGTATCAATTGCGAGAATTTTGTAATGGTAATTTCTCATCACGTCAGTACACTTGGCAAATATGCCTTTCAGCTCGCCATTAAAACCTGTACCAAGCAGGGAATCAACAACCAGGGCAGGAAAGTCAGGCAGGGTTTCCAGTTTCTGCGGAGAAAGAACTTTTCCTCCGGCCTGAATAAAGCGGCTAAGATTGGACTGACAGTTATGAGAAAGGCTCTTTCCCGCAGTAGTTGCAAGAACAGCGCAGACTTCATAGCCCCTTTTCTTCAAATGTCTGGCGAGAACAAGTCCGTCTCCTCCGTTGTTTCCGGGACCGCACCAGACCTGGACAGGGCCCTGGTCAGGTTGAGTCATTGACATCGCGGCGAGAGCGGCGGATGTACCCGCCCTCTCCATCAGAACATCGCCGGGAGTTCCTGCTTCGATGGCCCTGGTATCGAATTTCGTCATCTCTAACGGTGTAACCCAGTATCTCATACCTATTCTCCATTCCCCTCAAGCACTATTATCGCTGTTGCGGTCCTCGTTGTTTTTGAAACACTGACAAGAACTCTCCGACCCCCAAGCAATTCGTATGATACTCCTGATACTTCCGGTCTGAGGATATCTTCAGATTCAGGAGGCAGAGCGAAATCATGCCATCGGATCCCCCCGGAAATACCGGTCCCCAGCGCCTTGAAAAAAGCTTCCTTTGCGGCGAAACGTGTTGCAAGAAAGCCGTAATCGATGTGAAAAAGAAGCTCATCCGATGTAAATATACGATGAAGAAATCGATCTCCGCTTCGCTGAACAGCTTTCTCTATTCTACTGATACTTACAATATCAATACCCTGAGAAGTATTGGAATTCATAGATTATTCTCCCTGAACAATAGAATTGAACCTGCATGATTATAACAGTATGAATTACGTACAGCACAGCGGTTTGAGAATAGTACCTGACCATCTTGAGAATGCGTTACATGACAGAGAAGAACAAGCGGAAGGCTTTTCACGAAGGACAGCGAAAGCAGCCCTTCCAACCATAACAGCATTATCAGTGGTATATCTTCTTTCGGGCAGAAAGAGGGAAATACCCCTTTTCTCACATTCTTCTCTCAATCGATTTCTGAGCAGATTGTTTGCAGTAACACCGCCGGCTGCAAGGATACTTACTGCGCCGGAACGATCCGCCTGAAAAAGTAACTTCGAAACAAGGATATCAACAACGACCTTCTGAAAAGAAGCAGCAAGATCCGCAAGGTCGGCGCCGCTTTCCCATTGCAATCTTACAGCCGTCTTGAGACCACTGAAACTGAACTCCGGAAGAGCCGGGTCTGACAGAGGAGAAGGCAGCGGTACATTAGCAGGGTTCCCATCGATCGCAGCCTTTTCCAGAGCCTCTCCGCCGGGATATCCAAGACCCGCAAGTTTTGCAGACTTGTCAAAAGCTTCTCCTGCCGCGTCGTCTCTTGTTGAACCAAGAAGAACTGCCCGGGTCCAGGATTTCATGTTGAAAAGACAGGTGTGCCCTCCGGAGACCAGCAGGGCAACTGCCGGAAAGTTCACGGAATCCGGTCCTTTGTAATGAGTATGAATGTGAGCTGAGAGATGATTAATTCCGAGAAATTGTTTTCCGGATGCGAAGGCAGCGGCTTTCGTCCAGGATAGTCCTACAAGAAGAGAGCCTACAAGACCGGGTCCCGCTGTTGCCGCAAAAGCATCAATTTTACGGAGAGTGTTTATTCCGGACTCTGAAAGAACCTCCTTCACAAGACCCGGAAGTATCTCGATGTGCTGTCTGGAAGCAAGTTCAGGGACAACACCGCCATGTTTCGAATGAATACTCTGGCTGTATACCCTCTCCGCGATTACACTGCTGTTCTCAAGCAGTGCAACCGCGGAATCGTCACACGATGTTTCTACTGCAAGAATTCGCAAGAATACTAATCCTTTTCAGGTAGAATCTTTACGATGATTTCGGAGCGAATATCTCCATATATTTTCACTGAAAGGGGGAAGTCACCCGTTTCCTTAATATGCTCACTCAGGAGAACGTGTTCAGCGTCTATATCAAATCCTGCCTCTTTCAGAACGGCAGAAATCTGCTTCTCGGTAATGCTTCCATAAAGATGTCCGCTGTCATCAGCAGAAGCAGCGATTTCAATAATGAATCCTTTGAGCTTCTCAGCGAGCTGTTCCGATTGATTGATGGTTTCTGCCTGTTCCTCCAGAGCTTTGGTGCGATAGAGCAGGGCGGATTTCACAGCTGAAGGAGTTGCCTTTATTGCCAGATTTCTTGGAAACAGAAAATTTCTCGCGTAACCATTGGCGACATTCACAACTTCACCTCCAATGCCCAGATCTTCAACACTCTTCATTAGAAGTACTTTCATTCCTGTGTTTTCCTTTCCAAATATTTTTTAAGTCGCAGTCTGAAATCAAACCATGTGTCCATTATACCAGACAGCGCAAGAATGCATATCATCGCAGGGGGAAAAATAATCGCAAGCGGGACAGCTGCCAGAAGCAGCATTGGGAAACTGCGCAGAGCAATCCTGAAGATACCGAAACCAACCAGAGAATACGGCAGAATCATGAAAAGGGAAATGTTTACAGCTGCCTGTTGAACGTATGGTGGAAGCTCGCCGCCGATAAGATTAGCGGAAAGAGCAGCTATCATGATCCATGCAGGCAACAGACCAAGCCGGATGTCCATTCCCAGAGTGATGATTTTTAATGGTTCTTTCCTGCGTTGATTTACTAATCGGACCGCGACTGCCGCTGCGACAGTACCGGTAACAGCCCATATAGCCAGTAGAGATGGCAGGATGTAAAGAAGAAGATTCAGGATCGTCGCTATCTCAGAAGAGCTTAAACCAGCCGATCTGTAGATCAGTGACAGTGCTTCCATATTTTCCTGAGATAGGAAGGATTGACCGGGCATCAATATCGTCCCGAAAATTGATGTTATGGCTGCTGCCCCAGAAGCAAACATGGTTGAGAACTCAAGGCTTCTTCCTGACCTGATTCCAGCGGCAAGCAAACCCGAACCGGTTGCAGCTATTAATGCTCCTGCAAAATCCGATATCAGGTATACTCCGACAAGAGTGACAACCGCCAGCGGTAATGCTGCTCGAGAACCTGAGATCGAGAGCATCATCGTCATAATGGTCATTCCCACAAAAGGGATACCAATTAGAATCAGAAGAATACCCAGAGCTATGATCCCGAAGAATCCTGTCCCTGTCCTTTTAAAAGTCTGTTCCATTTTTCTGAGCCTGCTGACGACCTTATCTGTAGTGTTCCCTTACATAGGGAAGCAAGGCAAAGAATCTTGCCACCTTGATGGCATTTGCGATTTTTCTCTGATGTTTAGCACAGTTACCGGTGACTCTTCTGGCGATGATTTTTCCTCTGTCTGAGATGTGTCTCTGGAGCATCTTATCGTTCTTATATGATATTTCCAGTTGTGGATTTCCGCAAAAACGGCACTTCTTTTTGCGTCCGAATTTGCTGCTCTTTTTCTTCATTCTTTTTTTTGTGACCAAATCATTTCCTCCTGCTGGTCTTCATGATCTGGCTCCCAGCGATTCAACGCTGGATGCTTTTACGATCATCCTGTGATGTAATCCCTTTGATCTGTCTTCGTACGATCTGCTGACAAGACTGCCCTCAACCAGAACCTGAGAACCTTTCTCTATACGCCTGTCTATTTCCTCTGCCAGGTTACCCCAGGCCTCAACTGAGAGAATAGAGGATGTTTTTCTTGCGTCTGCGGTTCCGGTAGCAAAAGTTACCGTATTCTCAACTTCAAACCTGATCACAAAGATATTGTACCTGGTAAGAGAGAGTTCTTCAATACGTTCCACCGTGCCTGTGAAAATGATGAAATTAAGCTCAGGCATTTCGTGAGGGACAGTCATGATATCTAAAACGGAATGTCATCATCCGGAGTCATGGGTCTGGACTCGGAGAGTTCATTTCCTTCTGAAGAATTTTTCCCGTTCTGTTCATTCGGATGGTCCTGATAAGAGGAATCCTGACCTCTGCGCTCAAGGAATTGAATCCTTCTGGCATTTATCTCCAGTCTGCTCCTCTGGTTTCCGTCTCTGTCTTCCCATGAATTGTAGACAAGTTCGCCTTCCACCATAACGGGAGAGCCCTTCCGACAGAATTCGCCGACAAGTTCAGCGGTCTTCCGCCAGGCAATGATGTTTACATAGCAGGTCTTTTCCTGCCACTCGCCGTTCCTGTCACGGTAACGCTGGTTATTGGCGATAGACATTTTTGCGAGATGTGTTCCGTTTTCAAGGATTCTTGTGTCAGGGTCTCTGACAAGGTTTCCGGAGATGATAACCTTATTGATATTAGGCATCCTCAGATCCATTATTTACATTCACCTCCTTATCGCCACTGTCAAAGTCGTCAAATGAATTGACTGAAGGTACTGCTTCATCATCCAAGCGAAGGGTTGCATACCTGATACAACCTTCATGAATTTTCAGATGTTTGTCGATTGAACCGATGATGTCAGTTTCTCCATTCCATTTAATGAAATGGTAGATTCCTTCTGTCTGTTTTTTAATAGGATAGGCAAGCATACGCCGACCCCATTTGTCAGAGCCTTTGTACTCGCCTTTATTCCCTTTGATGATCTCAACAACATGATCGTGCTCTTTTTCGAGATCAACTTCGGGAATACTGGAACTCCATATTATTACAGTTTCATAGTCTCGCAAACCAGAAACTCCTTCCAGGTACGGGTTAAACGCAAAGCATAACCGACCGGAAGGAGCAGCAGAACACATTTGTCTTATCGCTTCCGGTCCGGTAACCTTTGTTACTACGGGCTGCGTAAATGAGAGCGCAGCAAACGACAGGGCAATAATCAAACAATTGCAGCCAAAGGTCAAGTCCTGAACTGACAATATTTATGGATTTAACTCATATATAGATTCTGGCTGCTGAATGCAGGATTAGATGTAACATTTATCCCGAGATTTCTTAAGCCGTTTCCGTCTCCCGGAGAGGGCATGTGAGTAAGATGAGCTTCGCAGCCTCTGAGTTCGATAAGCTTTCTCATAGCGCTTTCTGCTGCTTTAGAAGTCGCAGAACTTACACTCAGAGCGATAAGAACCTCTTCAAGGTCGAGATTGAGGGTAGAAATTTCCATTACTTTTTTAAGCTCTCGAATTGAATTGATGGTTGCCGGAGAGAGAAGAAGTACCTCCTTGCTGATCCCGGCCAGTTTCTTGACCGCGTTCAGAATAAGAGCACCCGATGCATGCATAAGATCGGAACTGGTGCCTGTGACAAAACTGCCGTCCTTAAGCAGGATAGCCGCAGCTTTTCCATTGTCGATGCCTTCCTCGGATTCCTGTAAGAGCATCCTATCGAGAGCAGGCGCCACAACAGACCGACAGGAAGGTAACAGTTCAAAATCTCGCATCAGCAGCTCTACTTTCTGTACTGTATTCTTATCCGCAAGTCCCATTGCATATTCGCAGCTGTAGCGGAAGTATCTTCTGATAATTTCCTGCTTTGCCGCTTCGCTGACAACATCATCATCCGTTATGCCGAATCCCGCTCTGTTTACACCCATATCAGTAGGAGAAGCGTAAGGTGATTTGTCTCCCGTTATTCTTTCCAGTATGCGCTTGAGCAGAGGAAAAGCCTCAACATCACGATTGTAGTTAATGGCAACCTTTCCGTAAGCATCAAGATGAAACGGATCCACCAGGTTGACATCCCGCAGATCGGCAGTTGCCGCTTCATACGCTGCGTTTACAGGATGCTTTAAAGGAAGATTCCAGACAGGGAAGGTTTCAAATTTCGCGTAATTTGAATAAATTCCGTTCTTATGATCATGGTAAAGCTGCGAAAGACAGGTAGCAAGCTTTCCGCTGCCCGGACCGGGTCCCGTAACAACCACAAGAGATTTGAGGGGTTCTATATAATCGTTCCTTCCATAACCTTCAGGGCTCACGATAAGATCAACGTCAGTTGGGTAACCCTTTGTGTAGTAGTGCCTGAAGACATCTATATCCCGGCGCTTCAGGAGATTCTCGAATGAGATTGCCGACGGCTGATTTTCAAATCTTGTTATTACAACACCTCTGAGATTGATGCCTCTTGAGCGAAACCCGTCAATGAGCATCAGGGCATCGGCGTCATATGTAATCCCGAAGTCTCCCCTGATCTTCCTTTTTTCAATATCACCGGCGTAGATACAGAGTATGATTTCCGCCCTGTCACGGAGTTTCTCCAGAAGTCGGATTTTTACATTTGGATCGTAACCCGGGAGAACTCTGGAAGCATGACGGTCATACATGAGCTTTCCGCCGAATTCAAGGTAAAGACGACTGTCAGAGCTTTGAACTCTTGAAAGGATCTCACACGATTGTTCTTCAAGGTATTTCTCGTTGTCAAAACCTATTCTGTAAACCAAAAGAATTCCCCTCCGGATAAGATGTTTTCCTCAAGTACCCCGATAGATAATCCTTAATCACTGAACAGCAAAGGAACAGGAAGATAGTAACCGTCAGATATCAGCAAAGCGCTTGACCAGAACTATAGTCATATCATCATCCTGGAGCTGCTTTCCGGCATGGTTAAGGACGCCTTCGCGCAGGGAATTCACAAGCTCTATCATTGGTTGATCCTGATATTCCCGGATTAGTTTGATTACGCTGTCAACTCCGAATTGCCGGTTGCTGCTATTGGATTGCTCGAAAATACCATCGGAAATCAGCGCGAATATGTCACCTGGCTCCATTTCAATAGGATCAGGCTCCTTGAGTGGAATAGAGGGCATAATGCCGATAGGAATGGTTGATGCGGGAAGCTGGTCTACTTCACCGGAATCAGAATGAAAATGCAGCAAAGGTCCCTGGCCGCAGGCATGATAAGTAATATTGTGATCTTTGGTGTTGAGTATGCCGACGAAGGAAGTGATAAAGCGATCTTCCGCAAGATCTTCGACCAGCTGATTGTTGGCGTGTTCATGAAGATCGTACAGATTGCATTTAAGACGAAAAGCCATGCGGATCATAGCGCGGAACTGTGTAACGGAAAGCGCGGAACCAATGCCGTGACCACTTACATCCGCAAGGAGAAGCAGTACCCGGCTGCCATCAAGACTGATAGCGTCAAAGATGTCGCCTCCCGTCTGATCAGCGGGTTCATTCCAGCCGGCCAGATCGTAACCGGCAATGTTCGGCATTTCATCCGGCATCAGTGAGCGCTGGATTATCCGGGCCAGAACCAGATCGCGCTCGAGTTTCTGTTTAACAATATACTCCCGCAGGAACTGTGCCCGCTGGAGCGCGACAGCACACTGGGAGGCAAGAACCTCAGCAATCCGCTCATCATTTTTCTCGAAATGTCCTCCAATTCTGTTCACCAGCTGCAGCACGCCGACCAGCGTATTGTTCAAACCGATTAGAGGGATGTTTAATAGACATCGGGTCCGGTATCCGAACTGTCTGTCAATGTCAGGATTGAAATGATCATGAGAATACACATCAGAAACATTCAGAATACGACCGGTTCGAGCACACAGACCTGCAATTCCTTTGTCAATAGAAAAACGGATTTCTTTCATATCCAGACCCGTTCCTACCTCTGCATACAACTCGTCAGTCCGTTCGTCAAAGAGAAAAACAGTTCCCCGGTCTGCTTCAAGTACAGATCTTGCCACGTCCACTACCTGAACCAGCATCTCATCCAGCTCGATAGGAGAGCTGAGCTGACGGGTGACATCCAGGATCTTCCATAAAATTTCTGATTCGAATAAAGGTTTGTCAACCACAATAATCCTAACCTGAAAAGTGAATGATTCCGGTTTTCATTTTATGTGATTATACCTGCTGGCATCGCGTCTGAAAACCACAGGTCAGCAGTGCTCCTCACATACAGAAAAGGCGGGTCAATCGACCCGCCTTCAGCCTGATAGAAAATTGTCAGATTATCTGATAACCATTGCCTGTCTGGTCAGAGTTCCATCCTCGGTGGTAAGGCGAATGAAATAGACGCCACTGGCAATTTGAGAACCTGGTGTCCACTGTATGGAGTGGCTGCCTGATTCAAGCGAGCCGTCAAGAATTGTCTCGACCATGCGGCCGGAGACATCATATACAGCAAGTTTCACGCTGCCGGTGCTCGGGATACTGAAACCGATGGAAGCGGTTACAGTAATAGGATTTGGAACAGGCCGTTCAAACGTGAAGACCCCGGCATCGCCTGATGATTCAGCAATTCCTGTACCGATGATCACGTAGTGAAGATCGTAATTGTAATCATGAAGAAACGCGCCGATATGAATTGTCCCGCTTACAGGGACCGTGATGTTAATAGTAACCTGACCTGACGAATTGGTTATACCCTCTTCGTAGCAGGTCATACCGGCACCGTAATTGTCAACGCCGTCAGTGATGGTGACATTGGCTCCCTCTACAGGGGAAGTCCCATCGGTGACTGTGATGGTTATATCCTGGGTTCCGGGGAAAAGACTGCCAGGCGCGGAGATTACAAGCGCACCGGGCTCACCTTCTGTGTCAAATGTCCAGATATCCATGGCCGGATCGCCGAACCACATGTACATTCTGGCGTTGTCAATACCCCAGGAACCATGTGTATCGATGATGTAAACTGCGGCGGCATTTGTTGCATCCGTTACGCGGAATAAGCCGGTATCGTAAAGAGCGATATAGATCTGCTTGATGTAATCATGGTTGGGAATAGTGTATGAGCCTTGAGTAGCGCCGAGGTTTCCGCTTGCGCCGTGCTCCGCCCACTGCCATGACTCGCAGAGGCAGACAGTTGAGTTCTGATATTCTCCGTTGTTGCATGCTATGTTGAAGACCGGTGGCATATACGTATTTGTCAGGGCATCGATGTTCGCGGAAGTCCAGCCCGGAGCCCATGTCCAGGATGTGATACTGCCATGTCCTCTGTACGTAACTGTTCCAACTTCGTTGTTGATGGCATTTGAAACGTCAGCCGCGGTCCCGCCTTCGGGCGGATAGACCTTGGTGAAAGTTAAATCACAGAGGCTGTAGGGATAAGCAGCAATCTCATTGCAGCACTGGGTGTACTTGTAAGGGTAGTCCTGGCCGTGTGCTGCAAGGACGGCTTCGCTTGGAGTAATATCCGTGGTTCTTGAATCATCAAAACTGTAATTCATGTAACCATCGATGATTTTTGTAACCTGCGTTACAATCTGTGTGGAATCACCGGTGAGTCTGCCGACACCGATTTCAGGATAATTATCACTTCCTGTGAAGCACGCATACCAGTAATCACCCAGTTTCCCATCCCATGTGTAGGAAGGCATCTCGGCATGAGTACCTACAATACAGGCGAAGAGCATTACGCCAGTATCGTAATTATCTGTAATCGCGGACTTTATCAGATCCGGATTGGAAGGACTGGTTAAAGTTTCCACCCTGACGCGGAGGCCGAGATAATGGTGAGTCTCGAAGAGTTCGGACACCCAGTCCACATTGTCTTCCGTGCAGACGAATACATATTCGACTCCGGAGTCGCGACTTCCATCAAGAGGAACTGCAGCATTCTCGAAGGTACTCCAGTTGATGACGCTTTCCTTCATTATGGGAATCATGGAGGGGTTGACCGGATTGGCCAGTTCTCCCGGGGTTCCCACAAAATCTACCCTGATGGTGATGCTCCGGACTACTTCAAGTTCGCCCGAGTGCGGGTTGAAACGGAAAGGATTAATGACAAGCCTGGCAACATTCAGGCCTGACCAGATGCCCTCATTGTCAACACTTGCGTATGAAGCAGGGAAGATCTCACTGCCGCTGTAGAACTCCTCGCTCATTCTGAACGCGAACGGCTCATGAGCCATATCGATTTCAGGCGTCTGCCTTGGGAGAATCTCCATGTTGTTGTACACGGTTGAGGAAACGTCCAGAACAGTAACTATTGCTTCAGTTCCGAACGGGAGAGCGAACATTCTCGGTACTGAAGGAAGATCGGGCAGGCCAATATCTCCCTGCGAATAGCATTCTGGGAGACTGACGCAGTTCCACAATCTGCCCCCCGCCGGATAGTCATACAGCCTGAATCCGGGAATGGAAATCTCTGCGATCATATAGGTCGGGCTCGATTCGAGCACGTTAACTTCCGGAAGATCACCGGACGTTCCGTAAAAAGACTGCCAGCTGCTTATATCCGCCTGACCAGATGTCAGGGCAATTGCGGCAATCAGCAAGAGAATCGGTAAAGAAGCTTTCATGCGTTAATTTCTCCTTCGTTTGGATTAAAATGAAATATGAATAGACCATAAACCACTATATCATAATCTTAACAGAGTTCATCATATAAGGTCAAGTACCTGAAAACTTCTGAAGCAGCAGGGAAAGACCAGGTAACAACTTTCTTGATAGTCCTGACTGTTTAAAGAAATTGCTTGGCAATAGTTATCCAAACAGTACATATTCAATATAACCTTGAGAAAGTGATTTCCAAAAACAGTTATAAAAGCTGTCTTTACGAAATGCCATTAAGGTTTCATCCTGTGCTTAAGTGAAATTGATAATTCGAAAGGAGAATGCAGTGAGGATTTTTCTGATAGGTTTACTTATATGTGGTACGGCATTTGCCGGAGTACGTTTTGGCGGAAGAATTGGTCACTACAGCGGTGATGACCCCAGAACAGGTCAGAGCGCTTCAAGTATAGTGTATGGTGGGCAAATCAACTTTTCCCTTCTGAGCCTTGTCGGAGTTGAAATCAGCGGAACATATGCGGGCAGTGAAAGCGACATTACACTGCAAAATTATCTGCTGACGTACATAAATGATGAGTATGGCCAGAATTTCGAAGGTGATAGTCTGGGGTTAATAGATTACCTTGAGAACGAAATGGGATGGTCTCCGGATAATATCTCCACCGATATGATAGGCACGTACACAGCAAAATTCCATGACATAGACCTTGCTGCAACAATAAAAGTTATGATCCCGATCGGAGCACTCCCTGTAAAGCCCTATATTGGCGGCGGCGGCGGAGCGCACATATTATTCAGCGACGCGGATGTTCTGATGCAGGTTGTGAACGAGGAAACAGGAGGAACAATGACCATTGATCCCTACGACCATGTGCATCCTGGAATCCATGGAGTAGTAGGAGTGTCGTTTGAACCTCCATTGATACCCCTGAGTATTTTTGGTGAGTTCAAGCACACCAAACCGATTTCCTCCGAGAATGAAGTCAGCGGAATCAACATGTTCTATGCAGGCATAAATCTGGGATTCTAACCTGTTTGATTAATACCGTTGCGGATCTCCGGATGAATTGATTTACCGGAAGCCACTATTCCTTTGGAAAAGATATCCCACTCTTCTCCGGAAAAAGACGAGATCTCTCCACCGGCTTCCCTGACAATGAGAGCGCCTGCTGCAATATCCCATGGTTTCAGATGTTCTTCCCAGAAGCCGTCAAGCCGTCCTGCGGCAACGTAAGCCAGATCCAGGGCGGCAGATCCACCCCTTCGTATTCCCTGTACCCTTCCGAGGAAGTATTTCAGGATTTCAAGGTTCACGCCAAGATCGTCCGATTTCCTGTGATATGGAAAACCGGTGGCAAGGATACAGCCGGAAAGCCTGTCAGTATCCGTTGTTGATATTGCTGAATCATTCAACTTCGCGCCCTGTCCGATAACGGCGGAGAAAGATTCATTCCTCGAAGGGTCATAAATGCAGCCGGCCTCAATCGATGAGCCATTCCAGAAAGCGATGCTGACCGCAAACACAGGATATCCGTGAGCGTAATTATTGGTTCCGTCAAGTGGATCAACCACCCAGAAAGGAGGGTTGGGACATTCGCCGTTCCAGCTCTCTTCTCCAAGAAAACCTGCCGATGGTTCTATCTCCGAGAGTCGCTTTTTCAGAAACTCCTCAGACATCAGGTCAGCCGTAGTTACAAGCTCATGATTTTCCTTCTTTGAGACCCGGATGCCGGTAGAGGCTGCTTCAAGAAGAATGGCTCCCGCTTCCCTTGCGGCTCTTTCAATTTCGTCAATCATTTCTTTATTTGCCCTTCGGTAGTTTCAGAATCAATTATTTACTATGCTAATACAACATATATTCTAATCCGCATATTTCGCCAGGGGAGGAAAAATGAAAAACAAGAACCTTGTTTCATACAGTCTTTCAATCTGGTTTTCCTGGATTCTTGGAGGAATCGCTATCATAGCGGGGGGACTGATCATATTTGTCGCGTTTACTGCATGGGAACCGGTGAAGGAAAGCCTTGTGTCTATTTCCGAGGGGATTTACAGCGCGAGATCCGCAGTGGAGTTTATAGGCAAAGATTTCGGAACATCATCATCTCTGGTTACGGATGTCAGCAGTTCCATCAGAAGTACGAGCGAAGTTATTCACGAAACATGGATAACCATCAACAGCATAAAGGAATCCACTGAAGATGTGCGCTATCTCACTCTTTCGGTAGTGCAAAGCATAGAGAAGCTTCCTTCTCCCATTCAGTCCCTGATCGGCGAGGATCATTTTACGGAAGTATTGTCCAATCTGGAAAACACGTACTCGGAATCAGGTCAGACAATAGTCGGAATGGAGCATCTGTCGGCCACTCTGCAGCCCATGGAGCCTCTTCTTGAAGAAGTAGCGAATGGAGTTGACTCTCTTGCAGGAGACCTGTTCAATACGGAAGAGGCGTTCAGTGAAGCTGTTGATCATCTTGAAAAAGCTGCTGAAAAGATTGAGTCAGCAGCACATACCCAGGTTCTGCCGCTGATTACTGCCGGAACAGGATTGATTCCGCTCCTGGTGGGATTGTACCTGATTATTCAGGGAGCAGCTCTCAGGAGACTCTATCTGGACAGGCCCTTAAGGGAAGAGACCGACTGAAAATCACTGATATTTTCCGGATCCCAGTCTGCCTCAATAGCGAGTGACTCAACTTCCTTCTCCTCTCTGGGAATTCCGCCGAGTCGTGCTATAGTGTTTGTCTCTCTATGCCTTATCACGAGATTCATCCAGTTGTACTGATCCGGATGATCTTTTCCCAGTATCTCAAACATTCTGAATAAGTCAGCTGTTCCCCTTGAGTCAAAATATTCAGGGTCAAAACGTTGAAAGGCTATTCTATACCGAACACCAGGCAGTGCGTGATTACAGGCAATAAGCAGCCTGCATCCAGTTGATTTTGCAAGCCTCAGAGGTGTTGATGAAGCAAGCACAGGCACCCCGAAGCTGTTTACCCAGTGTCCTTTCGGTCCTCCCCATGCAGTGGGTGATATTTGGATTAAGTCTCCTTTTTCTATAGCTTCGTAGATCCACCGCGGATTTTCATCCGGAAAAGCTACGTGATGCCATTTTGTACTGACGGAGAGCCTGGTTTTTTTAACTATATCAGGCGCGTCAGCATATCTTGACGAGATGATATGGATTGGATATCCGAGAATGGCAAGAAGGATATGCAGCATGCGTTCATCCCCGAAATGTGGAACAAGAAGCAGGACCCCATTTCCTTCCGCAAGGGCTTCGTCCAGGAGATATCTGTTTTCCAGTTCGACCCTTTCCGAGACATTGTCTTCCTGGAAGCGCCCCGAGAAGAAAAGACCCAGAAAAGCTCTCTGGTGCACTCTCCAGTATTGCTTAAGCAGAATTTTCAAATCGCTGCCGCTTATTCCCGGAAACACTCTGGCAAGGTGTCCGAGGTAGACTCTGTTCTGTTCTCTATTACCTGCATATCTCAGAAAAGAGAGAATTCCGGTAAGAAATTCCGCTTCCCTGAACCCGGTCAGCTTTGTAAGACATGAGACGAAGTAATAGTAAGCTCCTCTGCCAAACATATTCGACTATCCTTCCGAAGAATTCATAGAAAGGTTCCTTGCCGCCAGACAGATTCGGAGCGGGGAGTGGCAATGCTGTCTGTCCATACTATACTATTTCAGTCAACTACCCTCCGCTGAAGCAGAGGGCTTGTAAGCAGCCTCAGGCGGAAGCGCAATCCGACTGAAGTCGTTTTGCTTCCTCGGCTCCTACAATAGGCTGGTTGACAGACAGCCCT
>JAUXIK010000192.1 GCA_030620995.1 Candidatus Aegiribacteria sp. | reverse complement strand
CCCTGTCAGCTCACTTGAATCATATACCGGTAATGACTATCGGGGCAGGCAGTATACAAGGTTGAATAACGATTATACCCATATGCATGATCTGTGTGGCTTCCAGTTGGTGTTCTGGTTTGATAAATGTATAAAGATAGCAACACTAAATTACTGTGCTAACTTGACAACAGTACATTTTCCGGGTATTCTTATGAGCAGAGGGGGTGTTGTCATTGATATGCTATTATTGCGGCCAGCGGATTGAAGCAGGACAGGACGATCATTACGGTTTGCATATTCCCTGTTTTATGAAATGGTTTAATGTCGGGATTCCGCTTGAATTCCAGGACGTTATCAGAAAGGCATACGGGACTTCAGATTCAGAGAATGATCATACAGATGAGGATCAGATTACATCCAGCTTCTTCCAGGGCAAGTTCAGGAAGTACGCAGCTAAACTTGAAAAGGATTCATACATACTGAAGGTTCGGGAGGATGATTACCCGGAACTGCCGGCAGTAGAGTATTTGTGCAATCAGATCGCATCTGATACAGGTGTAATCGTTCCTGAATATCATCTGATCTCTTTTCATGGAGCGGTAACCTTCGCCGTTAAGAATTTTATTCAGAATGGAAGGCTTGAAACGCTGCATCATATCTATCACTTTCTGAATGGTCATCCATTTAACTGCAGAACATTACTGAGCATTATCGAGAGAAGGACCGGCAGGCTTTTTGAGATGGAGCGTTTTGTATTTCTCTGCCTATATGATTCGCTTGTGGGCAACCATGACAGGCACGGAAGAAACCTGGCGCTGATAGAGGAAGCCGGTAAGTACAGACTGGCCCCATTTTACGATAATCCATCTTATATTGGAATAGAGGAATACGGGTTCTTGCGGGCTGACCACAGTCCGCGGGGAAAAATTGCTACGGAAACAACGGTAGAACCTGTCATGACGGATTATATTGAGGAATTCATGCGTCTTGGTTACAAAAATGTTGTTGAGGAGTTCCGCAG
>JAUXIK010000185.1 GCA_030620995.1 Candidatus Aegiribacteria sp. | reverse complement strand
CCCTGTCCGGAGAGACATTTTCAGCCCGACATTTTTTGAAAGATATGTAAGATGCCCATTCGCGTTCCTGATGGAAAAAGGCTGGAAAATTGGAAGAACTGAGATCAGTGATATAAGCAGTTCGCCCGATCCAATGATAAAAGGAAGTATGGTCCATGAAGCGGTAGAAGAAATAATTGAAAAACACGGTTTGAATCCTTCAAAGGAAGAAGTGGAAAGCATTATCAGAAGAACGGCCGCTTCGTACAAAATCGCCTGCAGGCTTGGAGCGGAGTATTTGAAGGAGATTTTCATTGAGAAGCAGACGGAAGTTATTGCAGCAAGCCTGTACAATCTTTCAGTAACCGGATGGAAGTATCTGGATAAGGAAAAGTACCTGGAAGGTCATCTGGGAGAACTGAGGATTAACGGTAGAATTGATCTTATTATGGAGGATAGCGATTCAAACCTTGTTCTTCTTGATCTGAAGACAGGCATTCCTCCCGCGTTAAAAGGTATTGTGTATGGAAAACTCTATCAGCTTCCATTTTACTATAAACTGGCTGGAGAAAACTATCCCGACAGAAGTATAGCTGTTATCGCTTATGCGTCTATTTCGGACAGTACCCCGGGGAAACTGAGCAGTTTAACCGGTCATGAAATGGAAGAACGTATGGGAGCGGTTCAGAAAAACGCTGAGAGAATCGTATCCATGATCCGTGACGGCCTTTTTCCGCCGATTCCAACATCAAGTTGCGATTACTGTGTCTACAAGGGGTTATGCAGAAGAACCCCCTTTGACAGGGTAAAAGGGAAAGCGCAATCAGACAGCAGAATGGAGATGTTCAGGGAGATAATGCTGAAACAATGAAGAACAGAACCGCACCGGGGGATCAGAAGTCAAGAGAGGTTATTCTTCAGGAAACCGAGAAGAACGTTTTTGTACAGGCCAGCGCGGGTACAGGCAAGACAACGCTGATGGTTGACAGGGTTGTTGAACTCGTCAGAAAGGGTATCCCGCTGGATAAACTTGCGGTGGTTACCTTTACCAATCCTGCAGCTGCCGAACTCCGGGTCCGTATAAGGAATAAACTGCGGATAGAGAGCAGCAATGGCAGCAGAGAGTGCGCCTCCGCCCTTAAAGTGTTTCCTTCGGCATGGATTTCCACAATACATGCCTTTGCCTCAAGAATTCTGAAGGAGTATTTCAACTTCGCAGGAGTAGATCCTTCATTTTCAACTACAGAAACCCACTTCACTCCAGTTGAGATTAACCGCGAATGGGACCGGTGGCTCCTTGAATTTGATTCAGAGAAACCTGGCCATGATACGGAAGTGCTGATAGAGACCGATACACAGATGCAGAAGGAAAT
>JAUXIK010000141.1 GCA_030620995.1 Candidatus Aegiribacteria sp. | reverse complement strand
AGTGTGAAGCGGTAATGGCGATGATGAAGCACAGCGACCGCGCTTCTGTGGTAATGCCCGCAGAAATTCACAACTTCATGATGAAGATATCCGAATGCAGAGTATTCCTGACCATTCCGCTTCACGGAGCCATTCTGTCAGTTGTCACGGGAACTGTGCCCATCTCTATTCCGTATGCTTCAAAGGGATACAGGTTTATGGAGGAAGCGGGAATCCCGAATCTTACAGTTGACCCCTCTTCGGATCAATGGGATGCTGAATTGCTTTCTCTTCTGGACAGAACCTGGATGTCTTCAAAAGATATAGCGCAGACACTTGCGGTTAAAAGGAGCGAGCTTGCTGAGAAATGCGCTGTCAACCTTGAGCTGTTCAGGAAAACCTGCCTCTGACGGGGTCAGCCACTTGAGCTGAAAGGATCATATGCTCCCTGGAATTCATGCGTCCGTTGATGGCGGCCTGGTCAATGCTCTTTCATCACTTCATGAACTCGGGCTGGTTTCCGGTCAGATATTCACTTCAAACCAGAAACAATGGAAAAGCCGTCCGGTCACACAGGAGGAAGAGAAGAAATTCAATGAAGAAAAAAACCTTATCATAATCTCGCACGCTTCCTACCTTATCAATCTGGCTTCAACCAGAAAAAGCGTTCCCTGGCTGTCCGCAAAGGCTCTTGGAGAAGAGCTCATACGCATGCATGAACTGGGCATTCACTGGCTGGTTATGCACCCAGGAGCGCACCTCAACGCGGGTGAGGGCCAGGCGATAGAGAAAATAGCTGCCGGAGTCAGGAAAATCCTCACCGCCGCGCCTGAAGACACTGCCATTCTTTTCGAGAACACCGCAGGGCAGGGAACAACTCTGGGTTACTCATTCGAGCAGCTCGATAAGCTGCTCAAACTCACGGATATGCCTGACAGAACAGGAATCTGTTTTGATACGTGTCACGCTTTCGCTGCCGGATACGACCTCTCATCCAATGACGCTGTCCTGAGAACCACACAGGAGTTTGATGAAGTTGTCGGCCTTGAGAGAATAAAAGCGTTTCACATCAATGACTCGAAGAAAGAACTCGGCAGCAGGCTGGACCGTCACGCAAGAATTGGAGAAGGATTTATTGGACTGGAGCCTCTTCAATATCTGGCTTCGATGGAAGTATTCAACAACATTCCGGGGATTACGGAAACTCCCGGTTCTGATTTTGATAGAGCGAATGATGCTTTTGCGGTCATGAAAAGCTAATACACCGGGTTCACTTCAGGCATCCTTTACTCATATTGCTTTCAATCGTATACTGAATTCTATCTGACAGCGGTTCAGGATGTACATATTATCGAGGGTAATTCTGCAGCAGCAGTAGGGAGTTGATATGAAACTGGCCATAACAGCAGATGCGCACCTCTCAAAGAAAGACGACCATCCGGAACGGTACAGCGCTCTGGAAAATATACTTGCTCAGTTGAAGAAGGATAAGATCGATACTCTAATAATAGCAGGCGATCTTTTTGATTCCGGCTATCAGGATTACTCAAATTTCGAAGAGTTGTGCAAGGCATACAAGAAGATAAAGATCCATATCATTCCGGGTAATCATGATCCCGGTATCTCCGGCAAGGCAATTGTGGCTGATAATATCAACATTTACACATCAACAGCAGCGGTTGAATTCGATGGTGTGCATTTTATCTTCATCCCCTACATGGAGAAGACAGGAATGGGTGAAAACCTGGCCGGGCTTGAAAGCAGTATAAGCCGCATAAGATGGGTACTGATAGGGCACGGTGATTTTTATGGAGGCTTGAAGGAACGTAATCCATATGAGGCCGGTACCTATATGCCTCTCTACAGAAAAGATCTGGATCGCCTGAATCCCTGGAGGGTTTTTCTCGGGCATATTCACAAGCCCACCAATTACAAGAACCTTTACTATCCCGGTTCTCCGTGCGGACTGGATATCAACGAAACAGGAGCAAGACGATACCTGGTTTTCGAAACATCAAGCGGAATCGTAACACCACGCACTGTAAATACGGAAGTTATCTACTTTCAGGAGAAGTTCGTGATTATTCCAGGCTCTGATGAAATCCCGACCCTCCGTGCGAGCGCAGAAGCAAGGATAAAGAACTGGAACCTTGCGAAAAAGGATAAAGCCAAAGCCCGCATCCGTATAAGCGCCGCAGGATACTCATCCGACAGAGACGCTGTACTGAATGCTCTCAAAGAAGTATTCACCGGCTACATCTTCTTCAAGGATGAAGATCCCGATATAAGTACGCTCAAATACGCGGATGACAGCCGCAGAAGCGCTATCGCTGAGAAAACCACCAGGATGATAGAGAAATTGGAATGGAACTTCGGCGGGGATGAACCGGAGCGGGACAGGGTGATTGAAGCTGCTCTTTCGGTTATCTACAGTGAGGGGGCTTCCTGATGGGCATCAGAATAGAAAGAATCAGTATCAACCGCGGCGGTCCCCTCAAGAAGGACTTTAACATGAAACCCGCAGACCTGAACCTGATCTACGGGCACAATGAAACGGGAAAAACCTATGTTGTTGAAACCCTCATAAAGTTCCTTTTCAACACGGGTAAGAATACGCCCTGGATACTCAGAAGAACAAAGGATAAAGCATCGACCATCCGGGAGTGGGAACCCGCGGGTAAAGTCATTGTCTCCGGGCTGGAAAATGGAGTGACTGAATTTAAAAAAACAGGCATAAAACTGGAGGATTACAGGTACTCAGTCGAAAACCTTCCCCAGGATTTCTCCCGGCTCATGGTCATTCGTGCAGGAGAGACAAGACTTTCGGACACAAGAGACGGTGTTGGAAGAGATGTTCTTAAAACCTTTCTTTCAGGGGAAGGAACTCTTGATCAGGTTGAGAAGAACATCAGCCAGACCATCAGAGAAGCTCATATCAATGAAGGTATCATAGAAGGTGCTTCCAGAGGGCTGATAAAAAAGAGAAGCGAAATAGCAGAAGAAAGAACCCGCCTGAATTCTTTGAAGGATGAAATAGACGAGAACGCTTCACTTGGAACCATCAGTTCACTTAAGAAAGAGGAGATGAAGCTCAATAAAGATATCAAAGAGCTTGAGAAGGCGAAGCGCCACCATGCTCT
>JAUXIK010000122.1 GCA_030620995.1 Candidatus Aegiribacteria sp. | reverse complement strand
AACAAACTCTTCCATGGGGACGTTCAGAGATAGATTCCACCTCTCGAAAAGTGAAGCCAGTGTATCCGCATCCATTTCTGTATCCTCAAACTGTGGCAAACCCCAGCCCTCAAGTACGGAATTCCATTCCAGCGGACTTTCTTCGTTGAGCCATATGGAGGGAATAGCGGCCATAAGTGTATCTACGGTTCCCGATCCCATTTCAAGGAGTTCAGCTGAAATGGTTGAATCGGCCTGTTCAAGTATTTCAATCAGGATCAGAAGCCCCTCCCTGTTTCCAGACTCCGATGACAAAAGACTGTAATCGATCAGCAGATCAAGCTGTTCCTCCAGTATTACCGGCAGCTCCTCTACATTTTGAATCGCACGGATGACTGTTGAGTCAGGGAGATGAACTCTGGTCGCCCAGTGCCTGTCAAAATCCATCTGCTCAGGAACCAGATCGAGTGTGTCCAGCGCTTCAATCAGGGCTTCTTCCGCAACCTCGGGCCACGGGTCTCCGGGCTGTAACCCGGAAACTATCGTACCCACACACATAATAACTGTTAATATCATAAACGCTGCCTTTCAAATGCATCTTCAACTTTTTGTATCTGCGAGAAATAACCGGATGAGTCAAATAGAACAAGTCATCGGATTTGACGTTCATATCATCTATTCATAGCTTTATTGCTGGATTGGGGGTGGTCCGGAAGGTCCGGGCCTGAGATTACACTCCTCGTACTTGACCCGAGTAATGTCGGCGTAAGAAAATCCGGAGGTTGGAATGAATCCCGCATTGATCGCCAGTAATGGGCTGGCAGCCATTCGAGAGCATCATCCCATGGTGCATCATATCACAAACAGTGTTGTCATGAATTTTACGGCTAATGTAACTCTCTGCATGGGTGCCGCGCCTGTGATGGCTCCCTGTATCGATGAGTCTCCCGAAATGGTGCAGTTTGCAGGAGCCCTGCTTCTGAATATAGGCACACTGAACCATACCCTTATCGACAGCATGATAGCCGCGGGAAAGAGGGCAAACGAACTTGGTATTCCGATTGTACTGGATCCTGTCGGAGTCGGAGCCACGAATTTAAGAACGAATTCCGCAAATAGAATAATTTCTGAGCTTAAAATTTCCATAGTCCGCGGAAACGCAGGTGAAATCCTCTCTCTTGCCGGAAAGCATGGAAAAGTTCGCGGCGTGGATTCTATGGATACAATCGATAACCGCATTGAGACAATTTCTTCTCTCGCTCTTGAAACCGGGTGGGTTATCGCGGTAACAGGTTCGACAGATATTGTCACTGACGGCACCCGCACAGTTGGGATTAACAACGGTCACCCGATCATGGGCAGAGTCACTGGTACAGGATGTGCCGCTACTACTGCCGCAGCATGTTATGCGGCAGTTGTTGAAGACTGTTTCGAAGCTGCCGCAGGCGCCCTGATTTCCTTCGGCATTGCGGGAGAATGCGCTGCTGAGAGATGTAAGGGGCCTGGAACATTCGTCCCGCAACTCCTTGACTCGCTTGCTGACCTCGATGAAGAGATCATTTCCAGGAGGGCAAGAGCGGAGGTTCTGCTCTGAACCCTGAGTTTCTGAAACTATATCTTGTTACCGATCCCGTTCTCTGTGGAGACAGGGGGGTAGTGGAAACCTGCAGACAGGCTCTTCAGGCGGGCGTTACCGCGATTCAGCTTCGCGACAAGACGGCTTCCACCAGACAGCTGATTGAGATGGCGGAGATTCTCGCGGCTCTCTGTGAGAAACATGGAGCCCTTTTTATTGTGAACGACAGGGTGGATGTTGCGCTGGCATCTCATTCGCGCGGAGTACACCTTGGCCAGGACGACATGCCTGCGGTGGCCGCAAGAAAGCTGCTTGGACACGAAGCGGTAATTGGAATTTCTGTCAGATCAGTTGATGAAGCTGTTGCTGCCTGGAAAAACGGAGCCGATTACATCGCGGCAAATATGGTTTTTGCTACTGACACAAAGACCGATCTTGAAAAACCGCTCGGGCTTGATGCTATCGGCAGGCTGAAAAAGGCTACTCCTCTTCCCCTGATAGCAATCGGCGGTATCAATAAGACAAATGCCAATATTGTTCGAAAAGCGGGAGCAGACGGTATTGCGGTAGTCTCAGCAATAATGGCTGCCACGCAAGTTGATAAAACAGTACACGACCTCCTCTCAGGGACGTCCTCTCAGGGACGTACCATACTTGATCAACTTAGCAGATAAGAATGTAGACTGACTGTCCGATGAACCTCTTGACTGTTTCTGTAATAAGTTGTAACTTAATATTGAAAATGACGGAAGTTTGATAAACCTAATTCGGAAGGAGTAAGTATGCGTTTCATAATTCTATTACTTGCATTTGCATTAATTGCTTTTGCAAACAGCGAAACCACAGATGCGGATTTCGCCGGAGGCTTAGTCGGTAGAACCGGCAATGATGGTTTTCTCGACGAGCTGGACTACATTGATCTGGAAGCTCTTGGAGGTTCCGTGAGGTGTGTCGGTGTCGGTTTTGACGGAGCTAATTTCTGGGTAAGTGATGCACAGAGCGGGGGTGGACCTCTCTGGATTCATGTCATCGATGGCACTACTCACAATCTTATTACTACCTTCGACCAGTACGAGACCGAAGTATGGGGTCTCCGTGACCTTTGCTGTGACGGCACTTACATGTTCGGCAGCCAGGATAACGAAGTTGATTACTACGATATCGGTACGTACGAATATGCCGGATACTACATCTGTAACGCTGTCAGCCCCAACCGCGCACAGGGATGGGATGGAACATATTTCTACACCGGCAGCCAGAGTCCTGACATATTCCAAGTTACCTGGGACGGGGTTTCGGGCAGTACTGCATCCTATACGACCTGGTCCTCAGCCGTAGGCAACGGCAAAACATACGGCGCCGCCTGGGATGCCTACAATAACTGTCTGTGGGTATCTACAAATAACTATGACTTTATGCTGTATCAGATCGACAGTAACGGAGATCTGATCGCCGCTCATGATTACAATATCGAAATAGCCGGTGGCTGTACTCCTGGAATCTACAGCGGATCATACGATAATCAGCTATGGGTTCTCGAACAGGGCTCTCCGGATGCTCTGCACTGCTTAGAGACGGCTCCTCTTGCTCTTGAGCCGGATACATGGGGCAGTATTAAAACTCTTTTCTAGAAACTCAGCTATCAAGAACCGGGGAGGGTCTCAGGATCCTCCCTTTCTTTATATTCTCTCATCATGAAAGGATAATCGATCTGAAGCAATTATATCTTACCGGAGCAGTGCTGATATCTGTTTGTCTTATTACTAACATTGCCTGTGGAACGGTATCAGAGGCAAACACATGGTTAATCTCAATCGATAACAGTACAATATCGGTGTCTGAGGCAGCATACGCGTGGCAGATGCTTTCTTCTGAACAACAGGATTACTTCATTCAGAGGGGCGATCATATTAACGAATTCATAGTCTCCCTGGCGAGGAAGCAGATGATCATCAGAGAGATTCACCGGCTCTATTATCTCCAGAGACCTGATGTTATCGCTCTCGGTAATGCCTGGATACGCAGGCAGGCCTCTTTACTGGCCCGGGAAACCATTATCGCTGCTGCTGAAGAATCCATAACCGAGGAGGAGATCAATTACTTCAAGGATCACATGGGAACAACGGTCTGGTATACCGTTTTCCCGAAATCTCCGAGCGAGATGCGGTCCGGTCCCGTGCATTTGCCGGAATTATCACACGAATTGGCCGTTCATCTTGATTCCATGAATCCAGGAGATGAACTGCCTCTTTCAGATGGAACTCTGATAAGATACGATTCAGTAATAGTAACCGATCCGGTACTGGTAAGCGAAACTCTGGAGAATTCGGAAAGGGTAACTGACTTTGCTTTCCAGAGATTGTCAGCCGCAATGGGAAAGGATGATCTCGATAGGATTACCGATTCAATCCTTTCTGCGGCAGAGCCGGGAATTAATGATACTGCCGTCAATAATCTTATTCTTTACTATTCCGGACATGAAGACTTTATCCC
>JAUXIK010000081.1 GCA_030620995.1 Candidatus Aegiribacteria sp. | reverse complement strand
CGGCAACTGCCTTGATGTATGTGTCTACGGAGCTATCTACTCCGATGATTCGAGAGGGATATCGGTTGTAAATGAGGCTGTATGCAGGGGATGCGGAAACTGTTTCGGAAGTTGTCCGTCGGGAGCTCTCAGAACAAAACATTTTACCAATACTCAGCTTTATCGTGAAGTTGATGAGGCGCTCCGATGACCCGGGAAAGGAAGAACAGATGACCGATTCTGAGCGAAAGGGAGCTGTTCTGCCAGCCGCGAAAGAGCCCGGTGACGCTGTTCTGGACTTTCTCAGACTGGTCATGGAGAAGAAATTGGCGGACGCTGTCATACTTCCGCTGAAAGTGCCATCCGGTGATTCTTACGCATGGATACTGATGAATGATATCTCTCTGCTTGACGACGCTGTGCCGATAGCTGCCACCATGCCTGTGCATGGCGCAAAAGCTCTGCGGAGCCTTACCCGGAAAGGCCCCGGGAATCTCACTGTTATCGCTGTTATGAGGCCCTGCGAGATAAGGGCGGCCATGGAACTCGAAAAACTCGGGCAGGTTCATCCTGATAATCTCATCCTGGCCACTTATGATTGCCCCGGAGCGGTGCAGCTCCAGAAATATGTGGATGATCCAGCAGGCAGCGAAAAACTTTTTACTGAAATGATGCAGAAAGGTAAACCTGATGATTCCGCCAAACCTGTCTGCCACTATTGCGAGAACTTTTCCATGTTCGATTCAGACATACACTTCGGTCATCTGGGGCTGTCCGATAAGGAAATGTTTGTTATTCCCGGCAGTTCGAAGGGATCGAAATTTCTTGAAGAACTTGGCCTGACCCCGGCGGTGGATCTGTCAGCCTGGGAAGAAGGTATTGACAAACTTAAAACGGACAGGAAAAAAGCCAGAAAAAGCGCTTTTGAGGAAACAGGAGTCCAGCTGCGTGGCATAGACGGATTACTTTCAGTATTCGCCAATTGCATTGGATGTCACAACTGTCAAAGCGCATGTCCGATATGCTATTGCAGACTATGCTATTTTGATTCGGAAACCGCGGAGCAGAATCCGGACGCGCTTATAATTGCTGCCGAAAAGCGAGGCGGTATTTCTCTTCCGGAGGACAGGATCTTGTTCCATACGGGAAGAATGGCGCATATGAGTCTATCCTGCGTTTCCTGCGGACAGTGTTCTGATGCCTGCCCGGTTTCAATACCGGTGGCAGGTGTATTCAGTTATATAGCAGATCAGACGCAGAGAACATTCGAGTATATAGCCGGACGGAATGACGGTGATCCACTTCCTCTCAGACAGTTCAGGAAATCGGAATTGCCAGGAGTGCACGAACTTGTGAAAGATGCTGATGCGGAGGTTTCATCTCATGAGTAGCATAATCATCGATACAAGCGCTTCCAGGAAAGTGAGAGAACTTCTGAGATTTCTTCTCGAGAGCGGAAAGATTGATGCCGCTGTAACAATGAGGAAAATTCCTGAGGATAGCTCCTATGATCTTGCGCTGATAACGGACGCATCGAATCTTGATGAGGCTGTCCCCATTGTACCTGTCATGACAGTTAACGCCGGGCAGGTGCTATCTTCCATATCGACTTCCGGGAAAAAGATAGCGGTTGTTCTAAAGCCCTGCGAGCTCAGGGCTTTTGTGGAACTTGTAAAACGGGAACAGGGATCATTCGAGAATCTGCTGACGATTTCCCATACATGCGGAGGTGTATTTCCTCTTGATCTGGTAGCAGCAGGAAAGATCGAAGAATTACTGCCAAAATATGAAAAAATCATATCGAAGGGTGAAGTGCCTGCCAATACAAGAGATACATGCAGAGCATGTGAACATTTCATTCCGATGAATGCGGACATAACTGTGGCGGTAGCAGGTGATTGCGAATCCGGGAAAGGATGCGTGATGTACCTCAATACAGATAAAGCCGAGGAGTATGCCGAGGGATTTTCGGGGGAGCGAGGCGAACTGAAATTCGATCCGTCTGCGCTGAAAAAAATGCTGGATGCCCGCCTGTTGGAAAAAGAAAAGCTTTTTGCATCCATAACGGAAGACGGCCCGGGTCTGGATCGATTGCTGGATACCTTCGGGAAATGTATCGGATGTCACGGTTGTAACAGCGTATGTCCTATCTGTTACTGTCTTCTCTGCGATTTTGAATCAGCTAATTTCGATTACAATCTGCCTTATTTTGAAGAACACCTTTCGCGAAGAGCCGCATTACGTCTGCCGCCTGACACTATTTTCTTCCATCTCGGCAGACTGACGCATATGAGTTTCTCCTGCGTTGGATGCGGAATGTGTTCGGATGTGTGTCCCGTTGGAATCCCGGTAGCTGCGGTATTCAGGAAAACAGGTGAAAAGACAGCGGCTCTTTTTGATTACGTGCCTGGAAGAGATGTTGAAGAATCAATCCCTGTCATGGTTTACAAAGAGGAGGAATTTTCAGATATCGGATAGCTTTGCCTGCTGATAGAGCTGTCCGGCTGTTCTGGAGTTTAGGATGAAGAAAGAATTCACGCCAAGGATCACAAGCTTCCTGTGCAAGTGGTGTTCGTATACAGGGGCGGATCTCGCGGGTACGGCCAGATTGCAGTATCCGACTTCGATAATTCCCATTCAGGTGATGTGTTCGAGCAGGGTTGATCCGGTATTTCTTATCAAAGCCTTTTTAAACGGTTCCGATGGTGTTCTGATAGGGGGCTGCCATCCGGGGGACTGTCATTATGAAACCGGCAACTACCATGCCAGAAGAAGATTCGCGATCGTAAAAAGCGTGTTTGATTCCCTCGGACTTGAATCGAAACGGCTGAAACTTTCCTGGATATCCGCTTCGGAGGGACCCAAATTCGCCAGGGTGGCAAATGAATACACAGAGGAGATAATGAAACTCGGAGAGAACCCGACAAGGAAGAGCATATTCCTGTGATGAAACTACCCATGAAAGACAATAAAAAGAACTCGGTTCTTGTTCTGGGTGCGGGGATTGCCGGAATACAGGCATCTCTGGATCTTGCAGAGATGGGCGTTGAAGTCCACCTGGTCGAGGAAACACCCACAATAGGCGGCAGAATGCCTCAGCTGGACAAGACATTTCCTACCAACGACTGCTCGATGTGCATTCTTGCGCCCAAGATGAGTGAATGTGTGAGACATCCTCTTATCACTCTGCATATCATGTCGGGTCTTAAAAATATCTCCGGCACTCCGGGTAATTTTATCTGCAGTGTAATTGAACGGGCCAAATATGTGGATCCGGTGAAATGTGTCGCCTGCGGTCTCTGTGAGGAAAAATGTCCTGTCAAGATAGAAGATGAATTCGATGTGGGTCTCCGGAAAACAAAGGCCATATCGCGATATTTCCTTCAGAGCATTCCATCAGAGTACACCATCAACAAGAATCATTGTCTTTATCTTACGAAGGGTGTGTGTAAACTCTGTGAAAAGGTCTGTCCTACCGGCGCGATCAATTATGACGATCAGGATAAAGAAATTGAGCTCAATGTAGGTGCCGTTATTCTCGCTACAGGTATCGATCCATTTGATCCTATCGGCTTCGGCCAATTTGGGTATCACCGCTACAGTAACGTCGTTACCTCCCTCGAATTCGAGCGTATGCTGTCCGCGTCCGGACCTTTTGGAGGGCATGTTGAGAAAGCTTCCGACGGCAAACCTCCAAAAAGGCTGGCTTTCATCCAGTGCGTGGGTTCAAGGGACGAAGGCATTAACCGGAACTATTGCTCATCAGCCTGCTGCATGTTCGCCATAAAGCAGTCGATCATCGCGAAGGAGCACAGTAAAGAACTGGAAGCCACTATTTTCTATATGGATATCAGGGCTTTCGGCAAGGATTTTGACAAGTATTACGATAAAGCTGAAAACCAGTACGGCGTGCAGTTCAAGAGATCCAAGATATCCGAGATCAAGGAGCTTTCAGATGGCAGCCTGGATCTGAAGTACACGTATGAGAACGGCGACATACAGCATGAAACCTTTGACATGGTCATACTCTCCATAGGTCTTCAGCCCCGCCTTGGAAGTCGCGAGTTGTCGAAAAATCTCGATATCAGGCTTAACAGGTTCGGCTTCTGCCGGACGGATACATTTCATCCATTGAAGACAACAAGAGAAGGTGTGTTCGTGTGCGGAGCGATGAATAGCCCGAAGGACATTCCCGAGTCGGTAATTTCAGCATCCGGCGCTGTCGCGAATGCTGTGAAATATCTTGAACTTGAAAGATATGACCCCTCAACCGGTTCCGAAGAAATTAAAGAGAAAGATGTCACAGGAGAGCGACCGAGGGTGGGAGTTTTTGTGTGTCACTGCGGTATAAATATCGCCGGTGTTGTTGATGTGAAGAATGTTGCTGAATTTGCGAAGGGCCTGGAAAACGTTGAGCATTCCGAGGATGTAATGTACGCATGTTCAACTGACTGTCTTGAAACGATAAAACAGCGTATTGAGGAGCACGACCTGAACAGGGTGGTCGTAGCCGCCTGTACACCCAGAACCCATGAACCTCTTTTCCGGGATACAATCAGCGAGGCAGGGCTTAATCCCTACCTTTTCGAGATGGCGAATATTCGTGACCAGTGTTCATGGGCTCATATGAATGAGCCTGAAATGGCTACCGAAAAATCGAAAGATCTCGTCGAAATGGGTGTCGGTAAGGCTCGGGGGCTCGTGCCGCTTGCAAGGCTTCCTATCGATATTGATCCTGAAGCCCTTGTAATCGGAGGCGGGCTGTCAGGCATGACTGCGGCTCTCGCGATAGCTGATGCCGGACACGATGTCTATCTGATTGAACGCGAGGATGTTCTCGGCGGCAACATGAGGGATATCTTCTTTAATTTCAACGATAGCGACCCGCAGGAGTTTCTTGCTGAAACAATCGAAAAAGTAGAAAACCATGACAGGATCAGAGTCCTGATGAACAGCATAATAGAGGAGATAGCCGGATTTGTCGGAAATTTCCGAACAGTTCTCAAGAATAGCGCAGGCGAGCGGGAAGAACTGACTCACGGAGCCGTTATTGTGGCTACCGGCGGTAATGAGCATGAAACAGCGGAATATCTTTACGGCGAATCATCAAGAATAGTCACTCAGAAGGAATTCGAGAGGATGCTTCATGAAGGGAAATTTCCTCCCGGAAAACTGAAGGAAGTGGTAATGGTGCAGTGCGTGGGATCCAGGGAAGAAGGACGAATGTACTGCAGCCGTATCTGCTGCTCGAAAGCTGTAAAGAACGCGCTGGAACTCAGGAAAAGAAAAGCCAGGGTGAATATCTATTTCGCCTATCGTGATGTAAGAACGTACGGATTCGCCGAGGAGTACTATTCAGAACTTCGCGACAGGGGAGCGCTGTTTTTCAGATACACTCTTGAAAACAAACCGCTCGTTTCAAAGATTCGTCCGGATGACCCTGACAGCAGGATCAGGGTGACAGTATTCGATCCGGTTCTCGAGAAGGATGTGGTAATAGATGCTGACCTGCTCGTGCTGGCAACGGCTATAGACGCCCCGGAGGAGAATCTGAAACTCGCGAAGATGCTCAAGGTCCCTCTCAACTCCGATGGTCTGTTCCTCGAGGCGCATGTTAAACTGCGCCCGGTCGATTTTGCGACAGATGGTATCTTCGTGTGCGGGCTGGCCCATGGTCCGAAGGATATGAGTGAATCACTTGCTCAGGCAAAAGCGGCCGGAAGCAGAGCGCTTACCTTCCTGAAGAAGAAATCAATTCTGGCTGAAGGAACCATTGCCGAGGTCAGGACGGACAGATGTACCGGATGCGGATACTGTGAGGAAGTATGTGCTTATACCGCCATAGAAGTTGATCCGGAAGAAGGCGTGGCCGTAGTTAATGATGCTCTCTGCAAGGGGTGCGGAGCCTGCGTCGCATCCTGCAGATGCGGAGCCCTTGATCTTCGCGGGTTCACTAACGGACAACTTTTTTCCGTATTCGATTCCCTTGAATTAGAAGCTTCGGAAGGAATATGATGAGTGAATGGCAGCCCAAAATTCTTGCCATCCTTTGCAACTGGTGCTCGTACGCGGGCGCTGACCTGGCCGGTGTATCGAGAATGCAGTACCCTCCGAATATCAGGGTCGTCAGAGTTCCCTGCTCGGGGCGGGTGGATCCTCTGTTCATTATGAAAAGCCTCCAGTCGGGATTTGACGGCGTACTGATTTCGGGATGCCATCCGGGAGACTGCCATTATATATCAGGGAATTATGTAGCACGCAGGAAATTTGCCGTATTGAAGCCTCTTCTTGAGTTTATAGGGATAGAGCCGGACAGGGTTCAGTTCTCATGGATATCAGCAGGTGAAGGCGAAAGATTCGCCACAGTGGTAACGAAGGTAACTGAAGATATAAGGAAGCTCGGACCTTCAACAAAGCTGGTGAAGAAATTATGAACATCGTTAGTGATCTTCGCAAAGCCATAAAAGAACTGTTAGCCGATAAAAAGATCGATCTTTTCATAGGATGGGAAAAGGGCTCTTTACCTCTATCGGCAACACCTCTGTTTATTACTTCTGAAGATGAGGCGGACAGGGCTGTTTTTGATATTACCTGCGGGAACAATCTTTCAATCTATTTCACGAAGGACAGAAAACAGTTCGCTGATAAAAAGGTTGGTATCGCAGTTAAAGGCTGTGACGCTCGTTCGGTGGTTCTGAATATTCTGGAAAAACAGATCGACCGGGAGAATGTCGTGATAGTCGGAGTACCATGTCACGGTGTGCTTGATAAAAAGAAGGTACTCGCAAAAACGGATGGAAGAGAAGTTCTCGAGCTGACCGATAACGGAGACACCGTTACAGTCATCGGGAAGGGATACGAGCTTTCGTTCGACCGAAGCGAGATATTGAGTTCTTCATGTCTTGCATGCATTTATCCTGATGCGCAGGAGTACGATATGTTTGTTGGCGAGCCAAGGGCTGAAGTGCCGAATGAAAACAGGCTGAAGGAAATAAAGGAGTTCGAGGCTTTGTCCACGTCAGAGAGATGGGCTCATACCCGCGAAGAGTACGAAAAGTGCATTCGATGCTATGCATGCAGGAATGTATGTCCTTCGTGTTACTGTAACGTCTGTTTCGTAGATCAGAACGATCCCGGGTGGATAGGAAACACATGCGAATTCACGGATTCAATAATTTTTCATGTTATAAGGAACCTTCATGTAGCGGGAAGGTGTGTTGAATGCGGAGCCTGCGCACGGGCCTGTCCGATGGATATAAACCTTCTGCTTCTAAACAGGAAAGTCGCCTGGGAAGTAAAAGACAGATTCGGTGACATCGCCGGCCTTGATATCAACGGAAAGCCCGCAATGGTTGATTTCAGGGAAGACGAAAAACAAGATTTCATAATGGGGTAATGAACATGGTCAGGCTGGACAAACAGAAATTTGATGATTTCATCCGTGAGCTTTCTGCGGAGTATTCTGTCTACGCTCCTGGAAAGGTGGGCGGAAAAACCGAATTCATCCCCGTAGAGCCGGGTGATGAGACCGATTTCACCAGTCCTGTAACCGACATGTCCCCGAAAGGAATTTTCTTTCCGCCTGCGGAAGTACTTTTCGAGTATGACGAAGATGGCGTCAGGGCAGCGGAGACATCTCACAGGCCAATCGCTGTATGGGGTATGAGAAGCTGTGATGCTCGAAGCCTTGTAATGCTTGACAGGGTATTCGGGAGCGCGATACAAATGCCGGATGATGAAAGATTCCAGGATCCTTACTGGAAGGAAAAGTACGACAGCTCGCTGATCTTCGGTTTCGCCTGCAATGAACCGCTTTCAACATGCTTCTGCAACTGGTTCGGCGGCGGGCCGCACAACAGGGGCGGAATGGATGTATTTGTCGTTGATGCCGGGAATGTCTACCTGATGGAACCGGTTAGTGATAAGGGTATTGAGATTATCGGGAAATTATCCTGTCTTACGGATGCTGCGGAAGAGGATGAAGCCCTGGCCGCGAAGCTGGCTTCAGACGCAGAATCGATGATGACCGCATCGCCTGATACTGACGGGCTGGGTGAAAGGCTGACTGCTCTGTACGACGAACCGATATGGGAGGAGATCAGCGCGAAGTGCGTCAACTGCGGCGCATGTACGTTCAGCTGTCCCACATGTCACTGTTTTGACGTACAGGATGAAGGCAGGGGAAAAAAGGGCAAGCGGGTGCGCATCTGGGATTCATGCATGTTCCCGATCTTTACAATGGAAGCGTCCGGACATAATCCAAGAGTTCTCTCAAGGGAGCGCGTCAGGCAGCGGGTCATGCACAAGTACAGTTACTATCCGGAGAACTATGAAGAAGTTCTCTGCACCGGTTGCGGACGCTGTGTCATGGTCTGTCCTGTAAACCTTGATATTAGAGAAGTGCTTAAAAAAATTATTGCATACAACGAACAGGTTATATAAATGGCTAATCCATACATTCCATTGCAGATGAAGGTCGAAAGGATCGAAACAGAAGATCCGGACAGAACACTGCGAACCTACGATCTTACCTTTATTAATGAATCGGAAAAAGAAGCATTCAAATATCTGCCGGGTCAGTTCTGTGAAATATCGATACTCGGAAAGGGTGAATCGCCATTCGGTATCGCTTCCTCACCCACCGAGCCGGATTACCTCCGTTTTACGGTCAACAGAACGGGTTCGGTAACCAACGATATTCATTACCTGAGGAACGGGGATACCATCGGCATGAGAGGTCCTCTGGGCAACTGGTACCCTTTAGATGATATGAAAGGCATGAATGTCCTGATAGTAGGCGGCGGTTTCGCTTTCACGAC
>JAUXIK010000177.1 GCA_030620995.1 Candidatus Aegiribacteria sp. | reverse complement strand
AGGATACCGATGATGACCACAACGATCATCAGCTCAATGAGCGTAAATCCTTTTTTCATATTTGATCCTTTCCGTTCGAGTTACTAACTTCATTCAAATTATATACTCATATCTATTCTTAAGCAATATGCTTTCCAACATGCTATTTCTTACTTTTATATTCTAATATTAATGTATATATGTTTAAATAAGACAGCTTGTACAGTTTTATCGAGTTCTATCTATTGCATTCTGCAAGAGGGAAAGTATTTGGGGACACGCAGCAAAGCGTACATGTCCGTTTCGATTAATTAGTGACAGTCAACTAAGTGACAGTCACGCAGCAGAGCCTGCATGTCCCCATTAATCTGTGAAGACGGGGCGATCGGGATTGTCTTGAACTGTAGCGTTAATGAGCCTGTTTGCAAGCTCTTCACGGGACATGTTGTAATCTCCAACATCAAGAACGCTTCTTGAAAGGTCAACTTCAGGATTGTACCAGGTGGCCATTCTTTCAAACCATCCGGAAAAGTTCCCCGTAGACAGCAGAACCATATCCGGCCTTCTGTCATCAACGTATTTCATTATCCAGCCACCGTAAAGCAGGTCGTTGTTGCTAACAAATATGATGGATTCAAGAGGAGCGGGAGCATAATACTCAATAATATCCTCGGACTGATCTGGAAGAGGATTCCAGCAGATCACGCCAGCCGCGAGAACAGCTCCGGCTGCCAGCAAACCAGCACTTCTGCGCCATTTCTCAATAGCTGAAATCCCGGCTATTGAAAGCACAAGTATTACCAGAAGAGACAGGACTGCGGTCTGTGATGTTCCAGCTGCCATCGGATTTACAATCAGTACAAACAGCAAATCTGCGATAAACAGAATTCCAAGCTTCAGCAGGAGGTTCTTATTCTTTTTGAACAGTCGAATCGTTCCAATCACTGCCGGAATCAGGAGTACAGGCCAGAGCATTTTCCATAATACGCCAGAGTGCAGAATAATGGAATTGATGGACAGGCTGCCCATGCTGCTTCCATACACTTCTCTGTATCCTCCGGCTGTAACCTGCCTTAGGAAATTCGCAATAGAACCTGTATTGCCCCAGTCAACAATTGCTCCGGAAACCGAGCAGATCGGCAGAGCCAGGTAAAGGCTGCATCCAAGAACCAACCCACCAATGAATCGAGGAATTGAATTCTTCCTCCAGTTGAACAGTATTGGAAGAAATATCCCCTGCGGGTGGATAGCCATTGCAAGCCCCATCAGATACCCTGCTTCAAGACCGATTGCGGGCTTTCTGTATAGAGTAATCGCGAATATCAGAAATAAAGGCCCATAAGCGTCCCATGCTAAAAACCTTTCAGTCAGAGATGGGAGCAGAAGTATTCCTGCGGTGAACAGTATTAATGGAACTGATATTTTCCGGTTAATCAGTTTCAGTGACAGTGCTGCAAATAATGCGAAAAGAACGCGAAGGCCTTCCCTGCCGAAAAGAATCCAGGATACTCTTGATGATAAGCTGAGCAATGGAAGTCCCGGAGGATGATTTGTGCCGCCCAGGCGGGCAACTGTTAGAAACTCCCCTCCGTCTTCAACCGGGATGCCGGTCTGACCTGCAAGAAATGCGATGGAGAAGAGCAGAAGGAAGATGGCGGTTGTTATGAGCGGTTT